>NZ_JBAVFI010000468.1:0-4076 GCF_049588175.1 Mesobacillus sp. | reverse complement strand
CAGCAAACATTGATATTGGGCTATAGCCAAGCGGTAAGGCAACGGACTTTGACTCCGTCATGCGTTGGTTCGAATCCAGCTAGCCCAGTCAGAAAGTGCAAATTCGCACCAAAATCAAATAACAGTATCACATAAAAAATCGGAAGCGTTTGCTTCCGGTTTTTCATTTTATTTAGCTATCCCTTTCAGGGCGTCAGGGTTAAATCCCACGATCAGCTTTTTCCCGTCTGTCAATATTGGCCTCCTCAGCAGCTTTGGTTCATTTACCATCAGTTTTAATACTTCAGATAGAGGCAGGTCTTCAACCTCTATACCTAATTTTTTATAGGTTCCACCTCTAGTTGCAAGCAGTTCATCGAGACCATCTGTAGTCAATGATAAAATTTGCAGCAATTCATTTTTCGTCGGAGTGTCTTTGAACAAATGACGTTCTTTAAATTTTACGCTGTTTGACACAAGCCATTTTTTTGTTTTGCGGCAAGATGTACAGCTTGGGTAGGAATAAAATATCAATTCTTTCATTCGTCGTACCTCCTGGATACCATTTTTTTATTATTAACTACATTGTATAACTTTTGTATAACTTTTGTACACTCATTTGTCATCATTTCGCCATTTAGTTGTGAACATTTTCTAAACATATAGTTTAAACAGTGTAAACCTTATTTTCCCCTGTATTATAATAAAGGCAAAATAGTGGTCTGAGGTGAACTAAGGTGGAACAAACATTAAAAATAACAAGCGTCTTGTCTGACCCAACTCGTTATTATATCTATCAATACATTACAAAAAGGCATAAAGATGTAACCGTTCAAGAAATAGCAGATAATTTTGATATTCATCCGAACGTAGCACGGCTCCATTTATCCAAGCTGGAAGATGTAAATATGCTTATTTCTGAAACGAAAAAGACTGGCAAAGGCGGACGACCTAGCAGGCTTTACCGCCTTTCTGATGATGTGATCCAGCTGCACTTCCCATTCAGGGACTATCAGCTGCTATCAAAGATTGCCATGACGACGATGATGTCATTGGGGGAAGCCGGAAAGAACGCTCTGTACCTAACTGGAAAACGCTTTGGGGCTGAATTAATGGATCAGGAAATTTCCCGGCACCCACAGATTCCTGAAGATATGAGTTTTGAGCATAAACTTAATGCAATCAAGAATGCGGCGACGCTGGCGGGATTCTATCCTGAATTCGAAGTAAATGACGAAAAAACAAAAATCTATTTCCAAATTTTCAACTGCCCATTCAAAGAAGTTGCCATGGATCACACTGAAACAGTCTGCAATATGCATTATGAATTTTTGCGAGGAATGTTTGAATCTCTATTTGGAGACATCGAGCTCATTGAAAAAGAAAATATGTTCACTGGCTGTAACTCATGTTCTTACCAAGCTGTTATTGCACAATAATCAATCCTTGTTTACTTTTCACACCACTATACTTTATAATATGATAGTGATGGACTTGTAGGGTAAAGGAGGGATATCTTTGGATCGTATGTACAGAGTTTTAGGATTCTGGACGGGAATCTTTGCTGTGATGTTTTTCTTAGGTCACATGTATACGACGTCCTTGATTTTCTTTGGTCAAACAGGATTTTTCTTGCTTTTAAGCTATTTGAAACTGTCCGAGCGTATGTATATTTACGTATTCGGCGCATACTTAACTGTTTTCTTTGCAGGATTTACTTACTGGACAACATTTATGATGCCATTTGGCGGAACTGGACATTAAAACTTTTCCCCAATAAAAAAAGCGATGGAATCCCATCGCTTTTTTTATTTGTTGATTATTTTAACGGCTTTCTCTCCCATTCTCTTGCCCTGGATGATCACATCAAATGATTGACTGATGCTGCCAGGCATGATGAGACTTCGGATAGCCCTATTCCGTTTGCTTGTTTCTGAAAAGGGGTTTGGATCATAGTGGTTTTCCAGCTCTTCTAGAATGCCGATCGACAGCAGGAATTCATCCTGTCTCTTTTTTTGCAGGAAGCTCAAACCATATTTTTCTCCCTGAGATATCAATGCATCGAAATGGACATGGCTCGTTATATCCATCTCCCCAGGCATCTGCAGGACGTCGTGATACATTTGATGCTGATAATACCCACGCAGACTTCCCTTTATTCGTGAAGGCTCCATCCATTGTTCTTTTGTATATCCATAATCGACAGTGACAATAATCCCTTTTGATAAGGTTTCTGCAATGGATTTTATGAATGGTTCCATCGCCAGAGGTATTTCAATCCGCTGCCCTTCGTTAAGTTCAATATATTGCTCTTGTAAAAAAGCAATAATTTTTTCATTTTCAACTGGGACGAACTTTTCAATTAACTGTTCATTTTCATACGCTATAAAGACTTCATGGATGACATCTTGTCTTTTTTCAATTACATGAACAGGGAACGCATCGAATAATTCATTTGAAAAAACAAGACCCTCATTCATTCCTGAATCAGCGTAGGTATGGGCGTAAACCACTTGAACATTGTCCAGCTCGCTCAAAGCCTCCGATTGCAATTCCCGGTGATAAGGACTTTCCTCAACTATATAATATGTAAGATCAGAATCACTCAATTCATTCCAGCCTGCAATAAATGCCCGAGCAAAACGCCCATTTCCAGCACCAATTTCGCAAACGGATGGGGGAAGACCTAAACTGCCACTGTTTTTAGCAAACCATTTGCCTATTAATTTTCCGAAAACATCTGAAACATTGCTTGTCGTATAAAAGTCTCCGTCTTTGCCAATCTTTTGACGATTTTTTATATAGTATCCGTTTGAAGGATGGTAAAGTGCTAACTCCATATATTTAGCATAAGAGATCAATTTAAGTGGTGATAAAGCAATAACCTTGCTGATTATTTCTTTCATAATATCTCCTCAGATACAGTTTTCACTATTGACATAGTGTTTTCATTATTATATTGTTTTAATTAGTAGCTTAACTATATCCCCTCCCATGATATGAATAGAACATCCCCCTGAAAAGCCCTTCTCTAAGAGAAGGGCTTTTCTAGTTTTATAGTTAAAACCCGTTTAAAAATGGATTTGTGTCCATTTCATAGCCGATTGTTGTTGATGGTCCATGTCCTGGCAGGACTTCTGTTTCTTCAGGCAATACCAAAAGCCTATCATGGATACTTTTTATTAACTGATTATGATTTCCACCTGGCAAATCAGTCCTGCCAATACTTCCATGGAAAAGAGCGTCACCAGCGAGAACAAAATTGTCGTCAGGGAAATAGATAGAAATGCTGCCTGGTGAGTGCCCAGGTGTTTCATATACAGAAAATGAAAAATTGCCGATTGACATTTCTCCTTCATCTGTAATCAAGTTTTCTGCCGGCCTTGCGGTTATCATTTCTTTCATCATAAAATGCCTCGATCCATTTAATGCAGGATCTGCAAGCCAATCCCTTTCCCTTTCATGAATATATACCTTAATTGCGTATTTATCTCTGATACGGTCTACTGCGCCTATATGATCAAAATGGGCATGAGTTAGCAAGATTGCTTCCGGTTTCAGTTCATGTTGTTCAATTATTGAAGTCAGCTTTTTTGGATTATCACCTGGATCTACGATTAAACAAGAATTATTTTCATCAATGATCAGGTAACAATTTGTCTGCAATTGCCCAAGCGGAATCTGTTTCCATTTCATATATAAATGCCTCCAGCTTCTATTGAAATTAACAATATACTTATTCTACACTATTGTTGTATAAGATTTAAGGATTTGCCAAAAGATCTGTAAGGAGCATGAAAATTGAATAAAACAATAGGTATCGAAGCTAAACCAATTATCTCAGAACTGCCAGACTTTTTGCAGTTTCTACAATCGGTTGCACCTCCACTTCACGTTCATGGCAATTTATTTATCTATTCGTCAGGAAATCTTGCCAATGAGGCAGCTGATTTGCTGCATGATGCAGAGTTATTAGAAGAAATCCATCCCCTTATTAGAATAGTTGAAGGCTTACCAGGAGCTGACTTTTTTGATTATGGATTTTATGCAGATGGTGCATCATATATATATATATTGATCAGTTATCAGCTTTCAAA
>NZ_JBAVFI010000467.1:0-4204 GCF_049588175.1 Mesobacillus sp. | reverse complement strand
ATTCAATCCAGGAGAAATTGATCGAGAGACGCGAAAAGGATGGCGCTCGTAAAATTGGGCTTAAGCTTGGACTGACAAGCAAGGCGAAGCAGGAAATGATGGGCGTTCACGAGGCGATTTACGGTTATTTGACTGATGATATGCTTGCGCTGGAATGGGAGCCTCTAGTTTTCTCCGACTTCATCCATCCAAAGGCAGAGCCGGAGATCGCTTTTTTTATCGAGGAGGATTTGCAGGGAACGGATGTTACGGCTGAGGATGTATTAAGAGTAACAAAGTTTGTCGCACCTGCAATTGAGATAATTGATAGCCGCTATTTGAACTTTAAGTTCACTCTTGCAGATGTGATTGCTGACAATTGCTCTTCTTCCAAATTCCTGATCGGCAGCAAGTGGAAGTCTCCAAAAGAACTGGATTTGGGACAGCTTGGCATGGTGATGTCGAAAAACGGACAGGTTGTCCAAACGGGTTCAAGCGCAGCGGTGCTGGGACACCCAGCAACATCGGTTGCATGGGCTGTGAACAAACTCGGTGAAGTGGGCAAGGGAATTAAAAAGGGAGATGTTATCCTGAGTGGTGCGGTTTCTGAGGCGATTTCATTTGAGCCAAAGGATACGATTCTAGTACAATTTGCCGAGCTTGGCTGCGTTTCTTTTTCCTGTAAATCTAGCACTTAGTTTTTTTGACTAAGTGCTTTCTTTTAAGTTTAAAATATTCAGAATATAATGATAAAATTTACATTTCTATGTTAACCAGTTTACACTTTTACCAAAAAGAAGTGACTATAATCACAGTAGAGACAGCTTGGGAAAATTGTAATCTAGCGTAATGACAGCGTTTACATTTTTTTTATAAAAAGAAAAAGGGGTGCAAGAAATGAAGAGATTAAGGAATTTAGGGCTTACACTTTTAGTCTTTATGTTAATTTTAACGACGGCTGCCTGTAGCAGCGGTAAAACAGACGCAAAGCCTGCGGCGGGATCTGGCGAGAAATATACTTTCAAGCTTGCGCATATTACCCCAACTGATCATATGTGGCATAAGGCTGCAGAGAAGTTCAAGGAAGAGCTTGATAAGCGTTCTGGCGGCAGGATGAAAGTAGAGATTTACCCTGCAAGCCAGCTAGGTACAGAAGCCGATATGGTTCAGCAGATTTCGTCGGGATCGGTTGACTTTGGTTTCATTACGGCTGCTTACATGAGTTCACGTGCTCCGGCATTTACTGCGTGGTTTGCACCATATGCATTCAAGGATCTAGAAGAAACGAATGCTGCTCGTGACACAGAGGTAGCGAAGAAGATTCTTGGAACATTGGATAGCCAGGGAATCAAAGGCTTGGATTATGTATTTGCAGGTAACCGTGTCATGCTTTTCAAGGATAAGGAAGTAAAAAAGCCTGAGGACATGAAGGGATTAGCTTTCCGTGTAACGCCAAGTCCTCCGCTTCAAGATTTCTACAAATCAATGGGTGCGTCTCCTGAATCATTGCCGCTTCCTGAAGTATACGCTGCAATTCAGACAGGCGTGATTGATGGAATGGACATGGATTTAGATGCAACGATTACGAACAAGTATTATGAAGTTGCCAAATATGGCGCAGTTACGAACCACATGGTTTGGCCTGCGGTTGCAATGATGAATAAAGCAAAATATGACAAGATGTCTGATGCTGATAAAAAGATTATTGATGAATCAATCAAAGCGGCAGCTGACTATTCTGCAAAAACTCGTGCCTCTCAAGAAGAAGAGTTCAAGAAAACGTTGAGCGACAATGGAATGAAAGTCTATGAAATCGATCAAAAGTTATTTGAGCCATACATCAAGCAATTTGATGAAAAGTACAGCTCAACAGATCCACTAATCAAAGAATTCATGGACACATTCCGCAAGTAATTGGAGGGAAATACGTGACCTACCTTAGCAATTTGGTAGCCAGTTTCGAAAAGAAACTGGCTATTGTCCTAATGTTTGCCATGGCGGTAATCGTGACAGCAGCTGTTGTATTCCGCTACGTATTTAAAGTGCCTTTGTTTTGGGCAGGTGAAGTTTCTATTTTTTTATTGATTTACATAACGTTCATCGGCGGCAGTCTTGGCTTGAAGTATAAAACACAGGCATCTGTAACACTCGTTACAGATTTGCTTCCAAGGAACATCCAAAAGTTAGTTGCCATTATAGCTCATGTTTTTATGCTGCTGTTTATGGGGCTCCTGCTTTTTTATTGCTTTAAATGGATCAGCTCACCTACGGTAGCGATTCAAAAGTCGAGTGCGATCCTGCTTCCGATGTGGATTCCGTATTCAATTTTACCGGTTGGCCTGCTTTTTGCTGCGATTCATTTAATCAGTAATCTCTTTGAGATTGCAAGTGATCGTAACATTAACAATCAAGTGTCCGAGCTAGTGAAGGACGGTGAAGTCTTATGATGTTTCTTGTCGTAGCAGCTTTTATCCTATTTTTAATAATGGGTATTCCAATTTCGTTGGTCCTTGGAATGACGACGATTGTGTATTTTCTCGTAACAGGTAATACGATGCTTTTGGATTCGACGCCACAGCGGCTATACTCAGGTATGGAAAACTTTGGCTTGCTGGCGATTCCGCTTTTCATGCTTACAGGTGAGTTAATGAACAGCGGCGGTATTACGAACCGTCTTGTTGTTTTTGCGAGAATGCTCGTGGGACACGTTCGTGGAGGACTTGCATATGTAACGGTCATCGCGAATATGTTTCTGGCTTCAATTTTAGGATCTGCTAATGCACAGGCAGCGATGATGAGCAAGGTCATGGTTCCCGAAATGGAGAAGGAAGGGTATGATCGTGAGTTCGCCTCTGCTATTACGCTCGCTTCTTCGATAGTTGCGCCAATTATTCCGCCGAGTATGATTTTTATCATTTATGGTACACTTTCTGGAACATCTATTGGCGGTCTCTTCATGGCAGGTATTATTCCTGGAATTATTTTTGGTCTTGGGTTCATTGCTTTGATTGCGTATATGGGGTATAAGCACAATTTCCCGCGCAGTGAGAGAGCGAGCTTTCCGGAGATTTGGGCTTCCTTTATCAAGGTTATGCCAGCACTGTTGGTGCCTGTTGTTATTACTGTGGGAATCTTGAGTGGAGCATTCACGGCGACGGAATCTGCCGCTGTGGCAAGTTTCATTGCTTTTATCGTGGGGCTGTTTTTCTATAAGGAATTAAAGTGGAAACATCTTGGGAAAATCCTTGTTAATACGGTTATTGGCACAGCAACGGTAACATTCCTGATTGCAATGGCCAATCTATTTGGCTGGCTGATTGCGTTTGAACAGATTCCACAGCTGATTGCGAACTCGATGCTGTCCATTTCGGATAATCCATTTGTATTCCTGCTATTGGTGAATTTGTTCCTATTGTTGGTTGGTACGCTGCTTGATGGAATTGCAGCGCTGATTATCCTCGTCCCAGTTTTCATGCCATTGGTGACAGGTTTCCAGATCGACCCGATTCACTTTGGCGTCATCATCTGTATCAACCTGACAATTGGATTGCTTACACCACCAGTCGGAACCGGACTATTCATCGTATCATCCATAGCAGAAGTGAAATTCGAAAGACTAGTCAAGGCAGTCATGCCAATGCTTCTACTCGGAATCGCCATGCTATTCGTCATCACCTACTGGGAACAAACAACACTATTCATCCCACGCTTACTAGGGTTTTAACACATTAACGCGCTGGGGGTCAGACCCCCAGCGGAGCAACGCGGTGAAGCGGCGGGGGTCTGACCCCCAGTGGTGTGCCGCGGTGAAGGAATGGGGGATTAAGATGCCGATTATTCAGGTGCAGGTGCTTGAGGGGCGGAGTGATGAGAAGATTAGGGAGCTGATTGCAGGTATTACGGATACTGCAGTTCAGACTCTTGATGTTAGGCCTGAGCAGGTTAGGGTGATTGTTCAGCCAGTGCCTGGGAAGTATTGGGGTGTTGGCGGGATTACGAAGGATATGGAGAATAGATAAGTAGATGAATAAAGATCCCAACTCTTTTAAAAGGAGTTGGGATCTTTTCGGTTAAGGTGGATATCGCCAATAACCAAGGTGTTTAATTCTACTAATGATGAGAGAGATGCTAATGAAGGCATCTCTCTATTTTCATTCATCTGTAATTACAAGCTGACAGCATTTTCTCTGCTGATTTTATTTTGAAGTTTACTAAAATCGTAATC
>NZ_JBAVFI010000466.1:0-4634 GCF_049588175.1 Mesobacillus sp. | reverse complement strand
ATATTATTCCACTCGTTGATAGACAATTCTCCAATGACAGACAATTTGGAGCTTGGTGAGATGTGGTCATGAAGATGTCCGAAGCCAAAACCGATGCTGTCTATCGTCGTCCCAGCAGCCTCAAGGGAAAGCTTCAAATGGGACTGGTCCGATCCAATTCTCCTTAAGGTGGATATATTCGCTTCTTCAATCAGCACCTTCGGCTTGGGATTGCTGACGCCATATGGTGAGAGCAGTCCTAGCTCGTTGATGGTTGCAATATTTATCTCATTGATGCCAATTTTAGCATCAATATGGGAAACAGGAATGAGGTCTTCGTCTTTAAGCTGATCCTTTGCCAGCCCATTAAGCCTATCCCTCAGTTCATCTACATTATTAAGATCCAATGTCATCCCGGCTGCCATTGGATGGCCTCCAAAATGCGGCAGGATGTCTCTGCAAGTAGATAAATTTTTAAACAGGTCAAACCCTGCTATGCTTCTAGCTGATCCTTTTGCCTGCCCTTTTTCTTTGTCAAAGCTCAGGACAATCGCAGGGCGGTAATATTTTTCTACCAGCTTTGATGCCACAATACCGATAACACCCGCATTCCATCCCTCTTTACCGATAACAAGAACAGAATTATCCTTCACTGGATAATAGGTTTCAACTTCATTGATGGCTTCCTGGGCGATTTCGGCCACCAGGTTCTGTCGCTCTTTGTTTAAGGAATCAATCTCTTCAGCAAGCATCATGGCTTCTTCAGAATCAGATGTCATCATTAACTGTACTGCAGGATCTGCACTGCCTAACCGTCCAGCAGCATTCACCCTTGGTCCGATTAGAAAACCAATCGTTTCTTCATCTATTGCCGATTTCTCTGTTTTGGCAAGCTTTAATAATGCATGCAAACCAGGTGTCTGGCTTGATTTCATTTGCGCGATACCGCTTAATGCGATGAGCCTGTTTTCACCGAGCAAAGGGACAAGATCAGCAATTGTTCCAATCGCAGCAAATTCAAGTAAATGCTCAGGCAGCCTTCCCAGCAGGGCATGGGCAACCTTCAGTGCTACCCCGACACCAGCTAAATCCTTGAATGGGTAGACACTATCCTCAAGCTTTGGATGGATGATCGCAAAGGCATTCGGAAGGGCAGGCCCTGGCTCATGATGATCCGTTATGATGAGATCTATGCCAAGATCCTTGGCTACCTGGGCTTCATGTAAAGCTGAAATGCCCGTATCAACTGTTATGATCAGTCCTATTCCTTTTTCAGCAGCCATTTTAAAGGCCTTTTCGTTTGGCCCATATCCTTCAGTGAAACGGTTTGGTATGTAGTAATCGGCATTAGCTCCTAATTCATTCAGGGCTTTCATCATCACCGTTGTACTGCTCACACCGTCAGCATCGTAATCACCAAATACTAAAATCGGCTCCTGTATTTCTATTGCTTTGTTTATTCGTGCTACTGCCTTGTCCATATCTTTTAATAAAAACGGATCATGGAAATTGCTTTTTTGTCCAAATAAAAAATACCGGGCATCTTCCACGGTATCAAGTCCGCGATTGACAAGCAGAGAAGCAGTCAGATGGGTAATATTGAGGTCTTTTGCGAGTGACTCTGTTTTTAACTGGTCAGATTGCTTTACAATCCACCTTGATTTTGGCTTTAACATACGATCACCTCTCAGCTTTTTTATTATACAAAAGCCTTGTCCGTGTTTCAATGACAATGAATGCTAAGAATGGGGAACTATTTTTTAATAGGCTGTTGATTTTGGTAAAGGCACTCCCTTCCCGCTCCAATCAACAACAGCTGCTAAAATCAACATTGACTTAAATACATCATAATAAAAAAATGACAGCTGATATAGCTGTCATTTCTGTCAGTAGACAAACTCGATAAAAGCGAGCTTGTCTACAGTTATTTCATCTTGAATGGGAAGTATATTATGTCTGTTGATTTCCGTTCCAGGCGCTTCGCTTTCCGCGGGAATGGCGCTGAGCCTCCTCGTCGCTTCGCTCCTGCGGGGTCTCACCTGTCCAGCTTGAGCCCGCAGGACACTGAATAGCTTCCTCGAATCTGCCCACGCACGATGGAAATGTGTTAGCATTTTCGGAGGAGTCTACGCGCCTTCCACTCCAATCAACAGGTTTTCAATAACTGATCTGTGACCTATACCTTTGTCGACAAGCTGAAATGACAGCTGAAAAAGCTGCCACTTCGTCTTTCACTCAATGAATATCCTCAATGCCATGCAATGGTTCTTCCTGAGCTGTATGATTTTCCTTGAGCTGCTGTTCTAACGCCTGGTTTTGCTTCTTTAACGTTTTGACTTCACGCTGAAGGACAAACATCCTGAAGAGTCCGACTGATCCGACTATGATGCCTCCCATTAACACTGAGCCCAAGATAACCAGGATCAGCGGCCATTTTGCTTCCCCAAATAAATAGTTAACTGTTACTGGTTCTACATTGATGACGGCAAATACGGCCACAATCAGTGCGAAGGCAATTCCCAGCAGCAGTGTCCATTGAAATTTCATTCTCCTCAACCCCTTTATTTCTATTGGATATCAATGTTATCCTCGAAACTCCCATCCTCGCTAAAAGGATTTATATGGACTAAGACATTTTGGACATTCATGTTTTCCATAAGCTTCTTTTTCACACATTTACCTATTCTATGTCCTTGTTCAACAGAGATATGTGGATCTACGGATATTTTCAAATCGATGATCACATAATGTCCATGTTCCCTCGCATGCAACTCATCCAATTTTTTCACTTCTGGAATAGAACGAACAACCGTTTTGAATTCTTCTGTATCTTCCTCATGCATTACATGATCAAGAGTGTTGTGAATCGATTCCTTGCCAAGTGTCCAGGCCATTCTTATGATGAAGACTGCTACAAGCAATCCTGTTACCGGATCAGCATACTCAAGCCATCCAATCCCCATTTTACCGCCAATGACCGCCGCGCTGATTCCAACCAAGGCAGCGATGGATGAATATACATCAGACCTGTGTTCATACGCATTTACAATTAAAGCTTCACTATTCAATTGTTTACCTAGCCTGTATTTATACCTGAACATTCCCTCTTTTACGATGATTGAAACGATGACCGCTATAATAGCAATCGATTTTGGTGCTTCTATCGGCTTAAAAAAGGATTCAATTGCTGACCTGCCAATTTCCACACCTACCAGTAACAGCAGGACGGCAACAATTATAGCAGCGATCGATTCAGCCTTTCCATGTCCATATGGATGATCCTCATCTGGCGGAGCTTTCGCTGCCTTTAACCCAATGTAAACAGCAAGTGAGCCAGCAACATCCGAGGCAGAATGCACCGCATCGGCTACAAGCGCTGTACTGTTTGCATAAATACCGATCACCCACTTTAAGACAGCTAATACAATATTCCCAACTACACCAACCATGGCGGCGAACTCTGCTTTTTTAAATCGTACGTCTTTTTCCAATGGCACAATTCCTCCCTGCTTCACACGTCATATGTATCATTCAAGAATCTCTCATATTAGTCTTTCGGCATTTCTGTTATTTTATCCTGAAAAATGGGTTTTCTAACCAAAAAGAAAATACCACGGTTTCCCGTGGTATTTTATAAATGATTTAAATTTTATACTTGCGGCTCGTCTGAGTATACTTTCTTTTCTTTAAAGGTGTTGATTGTGCCCTTCTTCTTAAGCTCTTTATTTTTCCACACATACCAGAGCTGTGCTGCGATGAATATTGAAGAATAGGTACCTGCAATCAAACCGATAAGCAATGCGAAAGAGAAATTCCAAATGGATTCGCTGCCGAAAAGCAGTAAAGCAACTACAGTAATGACTACGGTTAAAACTGTATTTACCGAACGACCCAGTGTTTGGCGCAAACCTGTATTAACAACCTCAGCAATATCTTCAGGAGTCTTCAGGCGCTTCTTCTTCACCATATTCTCCCTCATCCTGTCGAAGGTAACAATGGTGTCATTAATGGAATAACCTACAATTGTTAGAATAGCAGCAATGAAGGTAAGGTCCACTTCTAACCTTGTTATACTGAAAACTACAATTACTAAAAATGCGTCATGAAGTAGGGCCACAACTGCCGCAAGGGCCATGTACATCTCAAATCGGACCGTTACATAAATGATTATGCCAATTGATGAGATAACCAGAGCAATCATTGCATTCTTTGCCAATTCTTTACCAATTGTCGGAGAAACAGTTCCGACGTTCGGCTCAGAACCGAATTTTTCTTTGATGTGTGATTTAAGAGTTGATATTTCATCCTTGCTTAACACACCTTTTAACCTTGCAACTCCTATTTCACCTTTATCGCCAGAAATCACGATATCATCTGTTTTAATATCTTCTTTTGCAAGTTCTTCTTTTACCTGCTCAGCAGTGAGTTTGCTGTCTGACAGAATTTCAATTCTTGTACCGCTGGCAAAATCAATAGCAAGGTTTAGGCGGAATATCAATAATGCGATAAGCCCAAGACCTAGTATGATGCTGGTTGCAGTAAAGAATTTGTTTCTATGTTTAACAAAATCAAAACGGTCAAATTTTGTACGCAAATCTAATGAATCCAAACCTTCGGAAATATCGTGGATCTCTTCTTTCTTGACTCCGAACCAC
>NZ_JBAVFI010000465.1:0-1969 GCF_049588175.1 Mesobacillus sp. | reverse complement strand
ACCTGTTCCTTCGCAAAAGCATGATAGTAATATTGGCCTGTTGCCTCATCGAATTCCCATGCGGAACCGCTGAAAAAGGATTCCCAGTTATTCGGTTCGTCTCTCCATATATACCAATCACGCTTTGGGTGATCCTTAGATGACTTTGATTCCTTGAACCATTCATGCTCGGAAGAAGTGTGGTTCAATACGATATCGACAATGACTTTGATATCGCGCTTGTGCGCCTCAGATATAAAAGCTTCAAAGTCCTCCATCGTTCCATAAGCGGGATCAATGGAATAATAATCCGAAATGTCATAGCCGTTATCAACCTTCGGAGAGGGATAAAAGGGAGTGAGCCACAGCCCATCTACTCCCAGCTCCTTGAGATAATCCAGCTTGGAGGTGATACCCGCAAAATCCCCCAGCCCATCTCCGTTTCCGTCCTTGAAACTAGGCATATATATTTCATAGAAAGCTGATTGCTTCCACCATTTAACCATTTGCCAGACTCCAATCTCAGGTTACTTAAGTGTGAATTGCATTCCCTCTTGGAACTTCTTCGCGAAAAGCAAGAAGATGATGATGATCGGCAATGTCAATAACACGGATGCCGCATACATCGGTCCTGGGTAGCCGCCATACGGGCCGAACATTTGTGATAAGAGAACGTTTAGCGTAAGCATGTTATCGCTCTTCGCGACAAGCATATCCCATAGCAACTCTGTCCATCTTTCCATGAACAAGAACAAGAAGATTACAGTAGTAATAGATTTTGACATTGGCAGAACAATCTTGAACATGATTTGCATTTCGCTTGCCCCGTCCAATTTTGCCGCTTCAATGATCGTATCCGGGATTGCCTTGAAGAAGTTCGTATACATGAAGACTGCCCATAAGCTCATTGCTTTCGGAAGGATCATTCCCCAGTAAGAGTCGTACATTCCGACCTTTTGAATAACAAGGAATGTAGGAATCAGCAAGATGATTGCCGGGAAGAACATTTGGAACAAAATCACGTTGTTGATCGTGTCTCTTCCTTTAAATTGAATTTTAGCTAATGCATATGAAACCATTACCGCAGAGACCATCATCAAGATGGTCGAACCTGCTGATACTAAAAAGCTGTTAAAGAAGGCGTTGAGCCATGGACGCGGAATAACAGATTCTCCGCCGCCAAGCAGCCATTCCCATGATTTCAATGAGTATTCAGTCGGGAAGAATTTCTTATCGACCTGACTCCAATCAGCAAAGGAATTCAACACCATATAGATGTATGGATAAATCATGATCAGCAATAGGACGATCGCAAACAGGTAACGAAAAACCAATCCTTTTTTCTTAGGTCCAACCATTTCGTTTCCCCCACAGTTCCAAGAGTTTTCGAATGATGTAAATCGCAACAAACGTTACAATCGATGCGATGATGGCAATAGCAGAAGCGTATCCGGCTTGCAGGTTAGAGAATGCTTTAGTGAAAATCTCCATCTGCCATGTATTCGTGGCAAAATTCGGTCCGCCGCCAGTTAACTGATAAACCTCTGTGAAAATACCAAACGTTACACCAATCGATAAAATCAATACAGTAAACAACGCTGGATAAAGAAGCGGAAGCGTAATTTTCCAAAAACGCTGCCATGGCGTCACTCCATCAATCATCGCTGCTTCATAGACATCTTGACTGATGCTTTCAAAGCCTGATGTTAAAATCAGCGCGTAATATCCGGTGAATTTCCAGGCAATGATCAACGCTACTACGAAGAGTGCAGCAAACGGTGATCCAAGCCAGTTAATATCGAGGCCAAATGTACCTCGCAGGAATTCATTCAGCGGACTGTTGTAGGATAAAATCCCTTTCACGATCAGCGAGGAAACAACTCCTGACGCCAGGTACGGAAGGAAGAATCCGATTAAAAACAATCCTTTAAATCTCGGCAACCCTTGAACAATCAAGGCCACAATGATCGAAAAAGCAATGACCAATGGA
>NZ_JBAVFI010000464.1:0-6573 GCF_049588175.1 Mesobacillus sp. | reverse complement strand
GCATATTGCTGATTCATCCGACGTGCTAAAGCGAAATCGCGGCCGCCGCGGATTGGACATCCTTAACCGCATCCAAAAGGAGCTTAGGATTAAGGTAGAGATTTATGAAGGCGATTTTGACGATATTCAGGAAGTGGACAGCAAGCTTGTGAAACTTGCGAAGCTGACAAACGGTGTTGTAGTAACGAACGATTTCAACTTGAACAAAGTATGTGAATTGCAAAAGGTTGCTGTGCTGAATATCAATGACCTTGCAAATGCGGTAAAACCTGTGGTCCTCCCTGGAGAAGAAATGAACATCCAGGTAATCAAGGATGGAAAAGAACACAATCAGGGTGTCGCATATCTTGACGACGGCACGATGATCGTTGTTGAGGAAGGCCGCGACTACATCGGTAAGCGAATTGATGTGCTTGTAACGAGTGTGCTGCAGACTTCTGCAGGCAGAATGATTTTTGCAAAGCCTAAATTATTGGAAAAAGCATTATAATTTGGTTCAGCCATTTATAGTTTCTGGTTTCTCCCAGTCATGACTATATGATGAATCAGTATTTATGGGCAGTTATGTCCCGCTTACCTTCTTGAAGGACTGAAGCTGGGGTCTTAGCTGCCCGTTCATCTGTAAAAAATAGATTGGAGTTTTCGTATGCCTTATCAGGTCATTATCCCGGCAGCGGGACAGGGCAAGAGAATGGGAGCAGGAAAAAACAAGCTTCTTTTAACACTTGAAGGAGTACCTGTCCTCATCCATACATTAAAGGTGTTTGATTCCGATTTGGAATGCTCGGGTATCATTCTCGCCATCCATCCGGATGATGAGGCTGAATTTAAGCTATTATTGAAAGAATACGGGATTCATAAAGTATCCTCACTCGTCTTCGGCGGGAAGGAACGGCAGGACAGTGTTTATAACGGACTGAAGGTGCTTGGATCATTTGAGGGTGTTGTCCTTGTGCATGATGCGGCGAGGCCTTTTATAAAAGCTGAAACGATCCATGCACTAGTGGAAGCAGCAAGCAAACAGGGCGGGGCAATCGTTGCGGTTCCGGTTAAAGATACGATCAAAAAAGCGGTGAACAGCCAGGTAATCGAAACGGTTGAGCGCTCAAGCTTGTGGGCAGTCCAGACCCCGCAGGCTTTTCGCGTTTCCATTTTGCTTGAAGCGCATAACAAGGCTGTGAGCGAACAATTTATTGGGACGGACGAATCCAGTCTTGTCGAAAGGCTTCCACATCAAGTCGCCATCATTGAAGGTGACTATGATAATATTAAGCTGACCACGCCTGAAGATTTATATTTTGCCGAAGCGATCTTGCGCAAACGGAAAGAGTCAGGGAAATAGTAGATTTTTTTACAAAACTACCGTATAAAATAAAGCCTATTACAAAAGGAGTTATTCATTATGTTTCGTATTGGACAAGGATTCGATGTACACCAGCTGACCGAAGGACGCCCGTTGATTATTGGCGGCATTACGATTCCTTATGAAAAAGGCCTGCTCGGCCACTCGGATGCGGATGTACTTTTACATACAGTTGCAGATGCATGCCTTGGAGCAATTGGAGAAGGGGATATCGGAAGGCATTTCCCGGATACTGACCCCGAGTTCAAGGATGCAGATTCCGCCAAATTACTTGAGCATGTATGGGGAATCGTGAAAGGAAAAGGGTATGAGCTTGTTAACATAGATTGCACGATCATCGCCCAAAAACCAAAGATGGCACCGCACATTGAGCCGATGCGCCAAAGGATTGCCGCTCTTTTAGGCGGAACCCCTGACCAGGTGAATGTAAAGGCGACTACGACAGAAAAGCTAGGTTTCGCAGGCAGGGAAGAAGGCATAGCCGCTCAGGCTGTTGTTTTACTGAAAAAAGTGTAAAACCAATCATCCGAGGCACTTCCGCTTTTACCATTGGAAATGATACAATAATGGACAGCAATATTAGAGGAGGATTCACTATGTCATCAGATATTCGAGTGCGTTATGCGCCGAGTCCGACTGGGCATTTACATATCGGGAACGCCCGTACAGCACTTTTTAATTATTTATACGCACGCAATAGAGGCGGAAAGTTCATCATCCGTATTGAAGATACAGACAAGAAACGCAATATCGAGGGTGGAGAGCAAAGCCAGCTTAAGTACCTTCAATGGCTTGGCATCGACTGGGATGAGAGTGTCGATGTAGGTGGAGAATACGGCCCATACCGCCAATCAGAACGTAACCATATTTATGAGAAATACAATCAGGAACTTTTGGAAAAAGGGCTCGCCTATAAGTGTTACTGCACAGAGGAAGAACTTGAGGCTGAACGCGAAGAGCAGGCTGCCCGCAATGAGACTCCTCATTACTCTGGAAAGTGCCGCCATTTGACAGCAGAACAGCAAGAGCAATTTGAGAAAGAGGGACGCCAGCCGAGCATTCGTTTCAAGGTGCCTGCAGGCAAAATCATCGCATTCGAAGATATGGTAAAAGGCCAGGTAAGTTTTGAATCTGATGGAATGGGTGACTTTGTCATCGTCAAGAAAGATGGTACACCTACGTATAACTACGCTGTTGTCCTTGATGACCATTTGATGAAGATTTCTCACGTTCTTCGCGGGGATGATCATATTTCAAACACGCCAAAGCAGCTTGTGATTTATGAAGCATTTGGCTGGGAACCGCCAGTATTCGGGCATATGACGCTAATCGTCAACGAAAGCCGCAAGAAGCTTAGCAAGCGTGACGAATCGATCATCCAGTTCATTGAGCAGTACGAAGAGCTTGGATACCTTCCTGAAGCATTATTCAATTTCATCACATTGCTTGGATGGTCTCCTTCAGGTGAAGAGGAAATCTTCTCAAAAGAAGAATTCATTGAGATTTTTGACCCAGAAAGACTTTCGAAATCACCTGCCTTGTTTGATCAGCAAAAGCTTGCGTGGATGAACAATCAGTATATGAAAAAAGCTGATTTGGACCGCGTAGTTGAACTTGCACTTCCGCACCTATTGAAAGCTGGTAAGGTCAATGAAAATCGTACTGAGGAAGAGAATGCATGGGTTCGCAGCCTGATTTCTCTGTATCACGATAAGATGAGTTTCGGAGCAGAAATCGTCGAGATGTCGGATTTATTTTTCCGCGATGAGGTAAACTATGATGAGGAAGCAAAAGAAGTCCTTGCTGGTGAGCAGGTTCCAGAGGTTTTGAGAGCTTTCCTTGCAGAAATCGAGCAGCTTGAGGAGTTCAAGGCTGACGCTATTAAAGCAGCAGTTAAGGCTGTCCAAAAGGCGACTGGCCAAAAGGGCCAAAAGCTATTCATGCCTGTCAGGGCGGCTGCAACAGGCCAGACTCATGGTCCAGACCTGATGCTTGCAATTGAACTGATCGGAAAAGAAAAAGTGATGGAAAGAGTCACAAAGCTGTTGGGCTAATTGGCTTTTTAGTGATAAAACTTAGGCTAATAACTTTTTTAAGTTCTTTTAGTTAACAGATCAACGAAAATATAATATAGTAAGAGTAATTCCATAAATCTTAAAGTGTTGAAGAGGAAAAGTAGAAGAATGACGCTTATTAGAGAGAACCATCACCGGCTGAAAGTGGTTCAGGCCTCTCATTGTTTGAAATGCGCCTCTGAGTCCCTTTACGAACAGACAGCAGTTGTCTTAGTAGTATTGGGCGGGACCTCCCGTTAACAGGCTAAAGTTGAGGCTGCATCAATTAATGTTGCGGACCTAAACAGAGTGGAACCGCGCATCCAAGCGTCTCTGTCGTTTAACGACAGGGGCGCTTTTTTATTTTATTTAAGGCTGTCCGGCAGCCAAGAAAATGCTTAATAAAGGGGGATTTCACCGTGTTTAAAATGATCAAGGAAGATATAGATGTGGTCTTTGACCAGGATCCTTCAGCCAGAAGCGCTCTGGAAGTGATCCTTACTTATTCCGGTTTGCATGCCATTTGGTCTCATCGATTGGCACATGCATTCTACAAACGGAAATTTTATTTTCTCGCGAGAGTCATTTCGCAAATCAGCCGCTTTTTCACGGGGATTGAGATCCACCCGGGAGCCAAGATTGGCAGGCGTTTCTTCATCGACCACGGGATGGGAATTGTCATCGGGGAGACATGTGAAATTGGCGATAATGTAACGGTATTCCAGGGGGTTACCCTTGGTGGAACGGGGAAGGAAAAAGGCAAACGACACCCGACAGTAAAAGACAATGCGCTGATCGCGACAGGTGCAAAGGTATTAGGTTCGATCACGATTGGAGAAAATTCTAAGGTGGGTGCAGGATCTGTCGTTCTCAAGGATGTACCGCCAAACTCAACCGTTGTCGGGATACCGGGTAAAATCGTCATCCAGGATGGCGTCAGAATCAAAAAGGACCTGAATCACCGGGATTTGCCGGATCCTGTGTCTGACAGATGCAAGGATATCGAGGAAGAGCTGTCTAGACTAAGAAAAGAACTGGAAGAAGCGAAGCAAGGAAGGGGCATGGGAAATGGGTATTAAAATCTATAACACATTAACTAGGAATAAAGACGAGTTTATACCTCTGGAAGAGGGAAAAGTTAAAATGTATGTTTGCGGACCTACTGTCTATAACTACATTCATATTGGAAATGCCCGTCCGGCTATTGTTTTCGATACGGTTCGGCGCTATCTGGAATTCCGTGGCTATGATGTCCGATTTGTATCAAATTTCACGGATGTGGATGATAAGCTGATCAAGGCTGCAAACGAATTGGGTGAAGACGTTCCGGCAATCGCACAACGTTTCATCAATGCCTATTTTGAAGATGTCCACGCTCTTGGCTGCAAAAAAGCAGATGTTCATCCAAGGGTCACCGAAACGATGGACCTGATCATTGATTTTATCAGTGCATTGATCGAGAAAGACTTTGCATATGTATCAGGCGGTGACGTCTATTACCGCACGAAGAAGTTCGATGAGTATGGGAAGCTTTCACACCAATCAATTGATGAATTGAAGGTGGGAGCAAGAATCCAGGTTGGAGAAAAGAAGCAGGATGCTCTTGATTTCGTGCTTTGGAAAACGGCGAAGGAAGGAGAAATCTCCTGGGATAGCCCGTGGGGCAAAGGCCGTCCAGGCTGGCACATCGAGTGCTCGGCTATGGCGCGGGAATATCTAGGGGATACAATCGATATCCATGCTGGCGGACAGGATTTAGCGTTCCCACACCACGAAAATGAGATTGCCCAGTCAGAGGCTTTAACTGGCAAAACATTTGCCCGCTATTGGATGCACAATGGCTATATCAATATCGACAATGAAAAAATGTCAAAATCACTTGGCAATTTTGTCACAGTGCATGACATCATTAAAAAGCATGATCCGCAGGTATTAAGATTCTTCATGCTTTCGGTGCATTACCGCAATCCGATTAACTACAGCGAAGAGCTGCTCGAAAATACAAAGGCTGCCTTTGAACGCTTGAAAACATCTTACCAGAACTTAAAGCATCGAATGGATGCAAGTGCTAATCTTACAGAGAATAATCAGGAATGGCTTGGTAAAATTGCATCGCTCCATGAGCAATTCATCAAGGATATGGATGACGATTTCAATACTGCCAATGGAATATCGAACCTATTTGAGCTTTCTAAGTTATCGAATCTGTATTTGATGGAGAAAAATACGGCTGTAGAAGTAATAAAAGCATTCATGAATGAATTTGAAACACTATTTGGTGTTCTCGGCTTGTCATTAAAGGACGAAGAATTGCTTGATGAAGAAATTGAAGCGCTGATCGAAAAGCGGACCCAGGCCCGAAAAGACAGGAACTTCAAGCTTGCGGATGAGATTCGCGATCAGCTGAAGGAAATGAACATCATCATTGAAGATACTCCGCAAGGCATCAGATGGAAAAGAGGCTAAATGATGCTGCATTATGAACAAAAAGTTGATGAAAAACAATTGAATAGTCTTGCGCTTGCTTATATGGGAGATGCCGTATTTGAACTTTATGTCCGGCATCACCTGCTGCAAAGCGGTAAGGTAAGGCCAAACCAGCTGCATAAAGAAGCGACAGCGTATGTATCGGCAAAATCACAGGCGAAATTTCTCCATAAACTGTTTGAGATGGAGGCATTGTCCGAATCAGAAGTAACGATTGTAAAAAGAGGCCGCAATGCGAAATCAGGATCTGTCCCCAGAAACACCGATGTCCAAACTTACCGTTACAGCACAGCATTTGAGGCACTGATCGGTTCTTTGTATCTTGCAGGCAATGAGGAACGGATAGAAGAACTGATTACTACGATATTTGCACTTGCTGAAGAATAGATGGGAGGAACATTCCACATGAGCCAGAAACAGAAACAGAGCCGGAACCCGAAACAGAATAAGAAACAGGATCAGTTCCAGACCCAAAAACAGGATCGGAACCGCAGCCCGAAAAAAACTCAGGAACAAAATCAGAAACAAAGCCAGGAACGGGACAAGAAGCCATATCAAAAACAGGACCAATACAAGGGGCAACGACAAGATAAGAGCCAAAGGCAGCAGCATGACCAGAACCAGAACCAGAACCAGAACCCATTCGAAACCCAGGACCCGAACCAGGAT
>NZ_JBAVFI010000463.1:0-2195 GCF_049588175.1 Mesobacillus sp. | reverse complement strand
GAATTGGTTTAAGAGCTGCTTTAAGCATGGCGTCTCACTCTGAACAATATCATCTCCCAGAAGTACCGCAAACGGTTCATCGCCAATAAAATTGCGCGCACACCAGACGGCGTGCCCCAACCCCTTAGGCTCCTTCTGGCGAATATAGTGGATATCCGCAAGGTTAGTAGAGTAGCGCACCTTTTCCAGCAAATCCAGCTTCCCTTTCACCTCTAAGTTACGCTCAAGCTCTGGGGAAAAATCAAAATGGTCCTCGATCGCACGTTTGCCTTTACAAGTCACAATAATGATATCCTCTATCCCAGAAGCAACTGCTTCCTCGACTATATACTGGATCGTTGGCTTATCAACAATCGGCAACATTTCCTTCGGCATCGCCTTTGTAGCCGGTAAAAAACGCGTTCCCAGACCAGCTGCCGGAATAATTGCCTTCCGCACCCGCTTCATCGGACTCCCCCTTCAAAGAAAACTCTCTATATAAACATCCTAACCATTCCCAAAATGCTAATCAATCCATTTTATGAAAATGAACAACCATTTTATGTGGATTTATATAACAAGCAGCCAGATAAAATTTAATCAAACGTTTGATTAAACACCCACAGTCCCAGTCATATCAAGCATTCCCAAAAAACCAGTAAACCTCAACGCTTCACCGCTTTATCTCATTGGGGGTCTGACCCCCAGCACGTTAATGTGCTGAAGCGCGAATCTCCTGCCAGTTTTCTGGGAGGTGCCTGTAATGTTATGATTAGTAAAAACATGTCCGAGGTATGAACGATGAGCTACCTGAACTGGCAATATGTTAGAAGAATAAATTTAAAACGCGATGAAGTCCCTTCTTTCAGGCACTATCCTTTCAATCTTCCGAGTCTGAAGACCTTGGAGGAGATGGAGCTGCATCCGAAGGTTACTTTTTTCATCGGTGAAAACGGGATGGGAAAATCGACTTTGCTTGAGGCGATTGCGGTTGCATTGGGATTCAATCCTGAAGGCGGTTCGCTGAACTTTAATTTCTCCACCTTCGATTCGCATTCGGAGCTTGCTGACTATATCAAAGTGATCAAGGGGATTGAACGGCCAAGGGATGGTTTTTTCCTGCGAGCGGAGAGCTTTTACAATGTCGCCTCCAATATTGAGGAAATGGATCGAGAACCAGGTGGACCAAAGATCATCAACTCATTTGGCGGTAAGTCCCTGCATGAGCAATCGCACGGAGAGTCCTTCTTCGCCACTTTTATTCATCGATTCCGCGGAAACGGCATCTATCTCCTCGACGAACCTGAAGCAGCCCTCTCGCCTCTGCGTCAGATGTCGATGCTCACAAGGATCCACGACCTCGTCCGCGAAAACTCGCAGCTCATAATTGCCACCCACTCACCTATCATCATGGCCTATCCCGACGCAAAAATCTTCGAGTTCAGCGAGGATGGCATTCATGAACGAAAGCTGGAGGAAACGAATCACTATACGATTATGAAGCAGTTTTTTGATGACCGGCAGCGGATGATTCATCGGCTGCTGGAGGAGTAAATGGAGTCAAGTAGCGGCTCCTTTTTTCTCACAATAAATGCATGTAAAAAAGCCTGCGAAATTGGCAGGCTTTTTTTACTTCAACCATCGATTGATCATCTCAATATCAAATTTCCGACGGCCCTGCATTTGTGCCCAACGACTGATTTCATGATGATCCGGATGCTCCGAGTCTTTGATTGCCTTAAGATACTCCGAGTAACCAGGTCTTCCCCCAACATCCTCGGGAGGAGTGGCCCCTTCGCCTTCAAGGCAAACGGGATGATAGGTATTAAAATCACTGATGACCTTCTCAACCTCGATGTAATGCTCCCAATTGTCTCCAAAATCATAGACGTATTTAAGATGAGAGACTTCAGGAATATACTCCGACAGTTTTACATGAAGTTCGAGACGTCTTTCCATATCAATTGGGACTGACAGGGCTTCCGGACTGCCCACGATATTCAAAAATGGCTCATAGCCTGTTTCGTGGTATGCAGGGTGGTTAGGAGACAGTTTCTTTTTACTTTTTGAATGATAAAGGTAAAAGGAATGCAAATGCCGGTTATCCCATCCAAATGATTTTTGTATCCCTTCATGAAGAGCATGGAACGTACGGTCAAGCGGCACTATTACCCTCCGCCAACAAGGATGATCATCCAGTTTTAATGAGATTTTCA
>NZ_JBAVFI010000462.1:0-2075 GCF_049588175.1 Mesobacillus sp. | reverse complement strand
AACTATGTTGCTATCAATCATCCTTGCGAAAACAGTCATATTCAAAGGAGTTTCTCAAAATGGCATTTTCTTTTTTTTCCGGCAGAAGCAAAGTCGTCAATCTTGTGCTTAATGACCATTCGATTCGCTATGTTGAGCTAAAACAAAAGAACCCGGTTATTCCACATCATTATGGCCAGCGTTTATTGCCTCCTGGTATCATCACTGACGGCAAAATTCAAGACTTCGACACATTGGTGAATATTCTGGATGAGTGTATTGCTGAATGGAAAATTGCCAAAAGGGAAATCCGGTTTACCGTACCTGATTCGCTTGTCATCATCAGAAAGGTTTCAATCCCTGCTGATGTTAAAGAAGATGAAATCCATGGTTATTTGTATTTAGAACTTGGCTCAACCATCCACTTGCCGTTTGAGGACCCTGTATTTGATACGATTTCACTCGGTGTTGAAAATCAAAAACAGGAAATCCTCGTTTTTGCTGCACCTGAGAAATATGTTACAGAGTACGCGGACCTGTTTAAAATCGTGAGGCTAAAGCCAGTAGCTGCAGATATTTCACCGCTAGCGATTTATCGTCTTTATCACCAAAGTGACATGGCCGTTAAGAATGAGATCCTGTTGTCTGTCCAGTTTGATCTTGATGTGGTCAGTATGTGCGTCTTTGAGGAACAAATTCCGGTTTTTATGCGTCATATTCCTGGTGACCTTAAGGAGAGCTGGAAGGTAAAGAGGAGCGGGGACAATCAAACGAGCCAGGAGCTAGTATATGAAGGTGAAATTGCTGAATTGACGTTCCAACTTGAGGAGATTTATAGAGACATTGCCAAGCTCATGGACTTTTATCGATACTCTCTGACCCAGGGGGAAAATGAGGTTTCGCGCATTTTAGTAAATGGCGACCATCCGCTGCTCGATAGAGTATTAAGTGATATGAAAGAACGGTTTGGAATTCCTGTTGATACTTTAAAAATCAAGATACAGAATTCCGATGCTGTAGAATTGCCAAGGGCCTTCAATCTGGCACTCGGGCTAGGATTAAAAGAGGTGTAATGATGCTGGTAGAGATTAACCTTTTACCTAAGAGAGAGCATAAGAAGTCTTCACAGCTTATTATTGCCATTTTAATTATTTTATTTTTCACAGTAAGTTCATCGCTCATTTACATACAGGGAAACAGATATAACAGCAAAATGGAATCTATTGACAAGCAAATCGAGTCCCTTCAAAAATTGAACGTAGCACGGCAGGCAAAAATGGCTGATGTCGAAGCAGGCAATTCGGCAGTAAAGCTTCAGACTGCTCTAAAATGGGCTGAACAATATCCTGTTGAAACAGTGCCATTAATGCAAAATATCATTTCATTGCTTCCGGAGCGCGGATTTATCCAAAACTTTGAATATACCAATTCCGATTCCGTCCTGATCACGATCCAATTTGATGCTACTAGAGACACAGCTTTTTATTTAAGCTCGTTGAAACAATCTGAATGGGTCCATGAAGCAGTCTTATTGAACATTAAGGCTGTAACAATGGAAGAGGAGAAAGTAGCAGGCGAATCTGGCACTATAAATAATAATGAAATAGAAAAAATTCTGCCTCGATATAGTGCTGAATACAAAATTATTTTCAAACCGCAATATTTTAAACATAACAGTGAGTCAGCTTTAGAAGGAGGTAATGAGTCATGAGCCTCCGACTGGAAAAAAAGCATACTATCATCCTTTTAATTTCAGCCTTCCTTGCAGTGTTACTATATTTCGGAGCCTTTTTTCTCTATTTGAATCCTCTTAAGACCAGCCTATCGTTGAAGGAAAGCCAGTTGAAATCTGAGCAGCAACTAGGTGAAGCACTTGAAACCCGCCTTGCTTCAGGGAAGAACAGTGATTTCAGCAGTACAGCAGAAATGCAAAAATTGCTTCCTGTAGATCCGATGATTGAGCAGTTTGTTCTGGACCTTGAAAAGGCTGAGATTGTTTCAGACAGTTATATGACATCAATCGAGTTCACAGACGGTGAGCAAAGCAACATAGCTGCTCAAATTGACGCAAATCCAGAAGAAGGCTCATCAGAGGC
>NZ_JBAVFI010000461.1:0-4944 GCF_049588175.1 Mesobacillus sp. | reverse complement strand
GGCTGTATGCCCTTTCCACTATCCGTAATTGAAATAAGAATTGTATCTTCCACTTTTGTTAATTCAACAATAATCTCACCAGGTGAATCCATGGCATCAATTGCGTTCATCAGTAAATTTATAAATACTTGTTTCAATTTGTCCCCATCACAAAGAAACATAGCATCACTGAGATTTGAGCGTTTGATAATCTCGATACATTTTTTCGCTGCTTCAGCCATCAGCAAGGTGATTGCATGATCAGCCAGACAATTTAAATCAAATGAACTAAAATCGGATTTATGCGGTTTAGCCATCATCATTAATTCTTTTGAAACCGCCTCGATTCTTTTTATTTCCTCTTCCATGATTGCTAAATAGCTATGGTTCATTTTCGTTTCAGCCTTCATGAGGTGGATAAAACCCTTCAAGCTTGTTAAAGGATTTTTAATTTCATGTGCGATGCCTGCCGCAAGCTGACCAACAACATTCAATTTTTCATACTCAAGAATAAAATGCTCTGCTTTAATTTTGGCAGAAACATCACTTGTTACCGAAAATAATTCGAAAGGTTTATTCGTTTCAGGGTGCCTGATTACAGAAATTTGTGAATTCACCCAAATATACACTCCGTCTTTCCGCTTTATGCGATAAGTAAGGCAGCAAATCCCCTCTCCTTCAGGCATGGCAATGCTCGAAATTCTTTTGTAATCATCAGCATGTACAAATAAGGTGTATAGTTTGCCGATTAGTTCGGAAGGATCGTATCCAAGCATGGTGGCAACAGAAGGAGAAACATACTTAATAAGACCCTCCGGTGTACGCTTGCATATAAAATCCATAGCTGGTTCAACCCAGATATTTTCGTTAGGTTTTGCAAGTTTATTTAATTTATTTTCCAAACTAGACACAAGAATACTCATATACTGCCTCCTTTCTTAGATTTTACTGAATATTTTTATAAGTTACAAATACTAAATGTTAATTTCCTGTTAATTAGGATATTTTTACCATTGGGAAAATTTCTGCGAAGTCGCCAAATTATTCAGTTTGTAAAAATCTGAATTTTCTAATATAATTAACCGTAAACTTCATACTTTATGTAAAAGTTTCATACATTATTATCAAACGTATTAATTTTCACCTTTAACTTATCTCAATATGGTATAATTAATTTTAAATTTAAAAAGCTGAGGTGGTATGATGGGGCAATCTATCGTATCAAGAATGTAACAGCCATAAGCGCGGAAGCAACAGCATAACAGGATCAAGGCCCTGGCTGTCACAGCCGCACGGAATGGGCCGTTCTGAATCTTGAACAAATGAATCATTACACTAAAAAACAGAGCTTGTTTTACAGGCTTAAATTTTCAGATTATCAGGAGGTGACTCCTTACCCGTAAATTGCGGGTTAAGGGAATTTATTTGGACATATTTAACTTGGTTATGATAGCCATTTTAATTGCTTTAACGGCATTTTTCGTCGTATCAGAATTTGCGATTGTTAAAGTGAGAAGTTCCAGAATTGATCAATTAATAGAAGAAGGCAACAAAAAGGCCATAGCTGCAAAGAAGGTAATTTCAAAATTGGATGAGTATTTATCCGCTTGCCAGCTTGGAATTACAGTTACCGCTCTAGGAATAGGCTGGCTTGGTGAACCGACGATTGCTTCAATGCTTCGCCCAGTGTTTCACAGTCTGGATATTCCAGAATCATTTAGCCACGTTTTGGCAGTAGGAATATCGTTTGCCATTATCACATTTCTGCACGTGGTAGTCGGAGAATTGGCCCCGAAAACGTTAGCGATTCAAAAAGCAGAGTGGGTTTCACTTAACATAGCTCGTCCACTGATCTTGTTCTATAAAATAATGTACCCTTTCATCTGGGCATTGAACGGATCTGCACGACTGGCTACAGGCCTTGTTGGATTAAAGCCTGCTTCCGAGCATGAATTGGCACATTCTGAAGAGGAACTTCGCATCATCCTTTCTGAGAGCTTAAAAAGTGGTGAAATCAACCAGTCAGAGTTTAAGTATGTAAACAAAATCTTCGAATTCGACAACCGGATCGCCAAGGAAATCATGGTACCCCGCACGGAAATTATCTCTCTGTCTAGAGAAGACACGCTGGAGACTTTCCTTCAGGTTGTAAAGGAAGAAAAATTCACACGCTATCCAATCATTGATGGAGACAAGGACCACATCGTTGGGTTAGTCAATATAAAAGAAGTAATGACGGACTTGATTGATGAAGAAGGCCGTGCCAAAAAAACGCTAGATTCATATATTCGTCCAATCATCAGGGTTATTGACAGCATTCCTATCCATGATTTGCTTGTCAAAATGCAAAAGGAACGAATTCATATGGCCATCTTAATGGATGAGTATGGTGGTACTTCCGGGCTTGTAACTGTTGAGGATATTCTGGAAGAAATCGTCGGTGAAATCCGCGATGAGTTTGACATGGATGAGATTCCAATGGTCCGCAAGATCAAGGAAAGCCATTATATTATTGATGCCAAGGTTCTTGTGGGCGAGGTTAATGACCTTTTTGGCCTTGATATTAATGATGAAGATGTCGATACGATTGGCGGCTGGATGCTTACGGAGAATTATGAAGTGAAGCAGGGCGATATTGTCAGCTGCAGCCCTTACCTCTTCAAAATCATTGAGATGGAAGATCACCACATAAAATATATCGAAGTAACAAAGCAGCAGGAATCTGAAAAACCAGCAGAAAACTTTTTGTTGAATCAGACAGAAGTGTTATCATAACGAAACCCGGCAGAATATCACTGCCGGGTTTTTGTTTTCGATCCTAATTCTCAAGCTTCCAGGTTTGGACATCGTCTGCTTCGATAATGCCCATCACAACATCATCCACATCCGGATCGGCCAGGACCTTATCCCTAACCCTGAATTTAATATCATCTGCATCTGCAAGGGTAAGACCTTTACGAAGCTCCAGATAGCTTTCGACGTGATATTGTCTGCCTTCCTGGATAATCCTTAATTTGTTGATATCGACTACATCTCTATCCGAAAGGATGGTTTTTGCAATTCTGTCTTCCAGATCTTTTGGGGCAGCTACACCTATAAGGCCGATTGTATTCTCATACCCAATCTTTAAAGCAATGCCTACGAGCAGAAGCCCAATCAGCAGTGTCCCTAGTCCATCGAGAAAATAATAGCCTGTAACGTCTGCCAGTACGATTGAAGCCAGAGCCAGCAGCGCTCCAAACGTAGCAATCAAATCTTCGTAAAATACCAGCCTTGTCGGCGGTGCTGCGCGATTGACATTCTTAAAAGCATTAGCAATCAGCCCGGTCCCGTTTCCTTCTGTTCGCGTTTCATGTGCAATTTCCTTCATTGCCTTTATGAGAATTGACCCATCCACAAGTACCGCCAATCCCATTATTCCAACATTAAGCCAGAGGTTGGTTGAGGCTTTCGGGTGCTGAATCAGTTCCCACCCTTTGAGAATAGTCTCGTATGCCATTATTGAAATGATGATTACGGCAATGAGAACAAATAAATTCACGACTCTTCCGAATCCCATTGGGAAACGTTTTGTTGCCTCTTTTTCAGAAATCGAACTTCCGATAAAAACAAAGAATTGATTCAATGCGTCTGCGACTGAGTGTAGAGTCGTAGCAAGCATCGTTCCACTTCCGCTGATTCCTGCCGCTACTCCTTTCACAACCGCAAGAAACGTATTTCCGATTGCCGCAATACCGGATGATTTATTGCCTCTCTTAAAAAATTCGACAACTGAAGCCATTCATTCACCTGCTTTTTTGATTTATTTATTTACGAGTTAAATGTTCTTTTACATTTTTCACATTATAGGTATCTTTAAACATTTAATTTCAGCAATCACCAAGTACTGATACAAAACAAATACCCATTGAGGAGTCTCAATGGGGTTTCTTTTGTTATGGCTCTGTTAAAAAAGGCTGTTGATTTTCGTTCCAGGCGCTTCGCTTCCCACTACAATCAACTGGTTTTATAAAAACAACAGTTAGCGTTAACAGAGCCTTTGTTGAATAACCTAACATTACTTTTCTCTCATGGCCTGTTTCTACTTGCTTCTGTCATCCACTTGTTGTATGCATTAAAGCGCTGCTTTATATTTAGAAAAATGTCTTCGATCAATAGCTCGATTCCGATGGATGTAAGCGAGAATATATTTGCATAGTGTTTCTTGACTTCCCATTTTAGTTCATGCTTGCCGCAAATGCTGTATTTATTTACTTCTTCCATCTCTTTGCTCAGCAATGCAAGCCGCTGTTCCTTTTCGTGCTCAGGAAGAATGATTATTTCATCTATTTTTTCTATATATTCTAGGGACTTGATGATTTTCGAATGTACCTCATCATGTGTCTTTTGATCAACTAGTTCATACTTAAGTTTGAAAGCATTCAGTTTTTTGGCTGACTCATAAGTTGAGTTGACGATCTCATCTCTGCTCATATAATCTGTTTCAAAGCTGAGCATGTATTTCCAGGATGGCTGGGTGATTGCTTTGCGATGATCTTCAAAAGTGTGGCAAAATTTCTTGTATCCATATTTCTCGGGATTTTCGAATGCCGGGCTTGCCGGATCCAGGAAGGGTGCTAGAGGTGCGACAAAGTAAGAAAGCCTTGAATCCTGACCGCACGCGATGTGAATCTTTTCGCAAAAATCAACATTACTGAGCGCACTTTGGTAATCCTGATGCGGAATGCCAACCATGAAAAAGATATCTATTTTTTTGCAGCTATGCTTTAAAGCTGATTGAAGGGTTTCAATAACCTTGGCATTCGTACAATTAAATTTGCCATTGTAGCGGCGGATTTTTTCATCATAAGTTTCTAACGTGAGTTCTATGCTGTATTTAGGTACAACCTTTTCAATCTTCTCAAAGAAGTCCTCGTTCGCATATTGGAATAACTCAAAAACCAGTTCATTCTTAAGTTTGATTTT
>NZ_JBAVFI010000460.1:0-5732 GCF_049588175.1 Mesobacillus sp. | reverse complement strand
ATACTTTTACGACTGAGGTATTTGCAGATGGGAATATCAACGGCAAAACTCTGGAAGGTGATCTCTTTTTAAAAGGCAAAGGCGATCCGACACTCCTGCCTGATGACTTTAATAAAATCGCTAAAACAATTAAAGAAAAGGGAATCGAAAGAATTGAGGGTAATCTAATTGCCGATGATACCTGGTACGATGATGTTCGGTACTCTAATGATTTAACCTGGACCGACGAACATGAATATTACGGATCACAAATTTCGGCTTTAACCGCTTCACCCAACAAAGACTATGATTCAGGCACGGTAATCCTTAATATTCATCCTGGAACCAAGAATGGCAGCAATGCAATCATTTCAATTGAGCCGAATACAGATTATGTTCATATCGAAAATAAAACAATAACAGTTGATGCAAAAGGGAAATATGATATTAATATCGAGAGGAAACACGGCGAGAATACTATTTTAGTAACTGGTACCATCCCAGCAGATGCTAATAAAAAGAAAGAGTGGGTCGCAATTTGGGAGCCTTCAATGTATTCGATGGATCTTTTAAAACGGTCCTTTGAAAGTCAAGGAATTAAAGTTATTGGGAAAATAAAATCTGGCACAGCTAAAGAATCTATGAACCAATTAATTTCACATAAATCCATGCCTCTTTCGGAACTTCTGATTCCTTTCATGAAGCTTAGCAATAACGGTCATGCAGAAGTATTAGTGAAGGAAATGGGCAAATTTGTCCATGATGAGGGCAGCTGGGATAAAGGACTTGAGGTCATGAGTTCTGAATTAGCTGAGATGGGAGTAAATTCTGATCAGCTAGTTTTGAGAGACGGATCAGGACTCTCCCATGCAAACCTGGTACCTGCCAATGAAATCACCTCCCTCCTGTATCAAGTTCAGAAGGAAAAATGGTACAAAACGTTTAAGCATTCCCTGCCAGTAGCCGGTGCTAGCGATAGAATGAAAGGAGGCACCATGCGCAGCAGAATGAAGACAGAACCGATGAAGGAGAACGTAATTGCTAAAACCGGATCGTTGACAGGTGTCCATACATTAGCAGGCTATGTAAAAACCAGCAGCGGTAAAACGCTTATTTTTGCCATTTTATTAAACAATCTGCTGGATGATGAAGCTGGAAAGCAAATTGAAGATCGAATCGTTGAAGTGCTGGCAAGACAGCCTTAAATGATAAAAAAGCTGTACAGATGAGAATCTGTACAGCTTTTTTGGGTCTTTAAATTTTGCATTTATCCTGAATACGTTTAACGATAGGCGCAGGGACGAACGATGATATGCCGGAAATTATTAATATTTTCCGGATTTCAAGTCATTTATTCCGGATAATCTCGTTTTATTCCGGAAAGCACCTCATTTATTCCGGAAATTTCAATTTTATTCCGAAATCGTCTTATTTCGCAAAACGATGATTTCCGATTGTCACTGTTACTTCTCTTGAGAATACCCATTTGCTCACTGCAGTTTTAGGATTGAAGAAGAACAAAGATCCTTTTCCATTGCCCTTAAAAGCAAGTGCTTCTTTTACAGCCTTCTTAGAATCAGCATCTGCTGGGGTGTTTATCGCACCATTCTTTACTGGCGTAAATGCATAGTATCCGTTAGATTTTTGGTAGACTACACTTCTGATTGTATTTGGGAAGTCCGGGCTTGCCACTCGGTTAAGAACCACTGTCGCTACTGCCACTTTACCTGCATATGGCTCCCCTTTGGCTTCAGCATGCACAAGCCGTGCCAGTAGGTCCTGGTCAGCCGCTGATACAGGCGATGCTGGAATTGTCAGCTGCTGTCCCGGATATAATAGATAGCTAGTTGCATTATTCGCTTTCTTTAAATTAAGCACGGGCACTCCGTACTTGCTTGCTATTCCCCAATATGTATCTCCAGTTTTCACTGTGTGTGTTGCAGCTTCAGCCGCTCCGTTCATTGTAAACAGGGACAATGACACTAATGCTGTTAGCGCTGCCAATCTCTTTTTCATTTTTCTCATTTTCTCTACCTCCCAGTAGTGTTGCTTCTCTCTACTAGTAAGGCTAACAGTTGTAATATAGTTATTCATTGCCCAAAAAGTGCCAATCCTTCTATTACTCTATTGAACCGCGGTACAGCTCTAATCGTTTTAAACCTAGAAAGTTATTCCATACTCATCTTATTTCCTCATCTATCCATCATTAACAATAATCGGTTCAAATTTTACATAGATTACAAATCTGTAACCTTCCGATTTTTTAAAATTCTTTTCTAAAATCCGAACAGTGTAATACATATATTTATAGAGGGTTAATCAACTTGTACTAATTTCTATTTTAAAATAATTATTATTTAGTATTGATTTTTAATTGAAAAATGTTATCATTTAGTTATTCAAAAAATACAGGATAAAGGCGGGTTGATGATGAGCAATAATCAAAAGAAGAAGCTTACGACAAGCTGGGGAGCGCCAGTGGGGGACAACCAGAATTCCATGACAGCGGGATCAAGGGGTCCTACTTTAATTCAGGATGTACATCTTTTAGAAAAATTGGCGCACTTTAATCGTGAACGTGTTCCTGAGCGTGTAGTACATGCAAAAGGCGCTGGAGCCCATGGATATTTTGAAGTGACAAATGACGTATCAGAATTCACAAAGGCTGATTTCCTTTCTGAAGTTGGCAAAAAGACACCGATGTTTATCCGTTTCTCGACAGTTGCCGGTGAACTAGGATCAGCAGATACAGTCCGTGATCCTCGTGGATTTGCCGTGAAGTTTTATACAGAGGAAGGAAACTACGATATCGTTGGAAACAATACACCCGTATTCTTTATCCGCGATGCCATTAAGTTTCCTGATTTCATCCATACTCAAAAAAGAGATCCGCAAACACATCTGAAGAATCCAAATGCAGTTTGGGATTTCTGGTCTCTATCACCTGAATCACTGCATCAGGTAACAATCCTCATGTCAGACCGCGGTATTCCTGCTACCTTCCGTCATATGCACGGATTTGGCAGCCATACATTTAAATGGACAAATGCAGAAGGCGACGGTGTCTGGGTGAAGTATCACTTCAAGACTGAGCAGGGAGTCAAGAATCTCTCAGCAGATGTAGCGGCTAAAATTGCCGGGGAAAATCCAGATTATCATACAGAAGATTTGTTCAACGCTATTGCAAATGGAGACTTCCCTGCCTGGAAGCTGTATGTACAAATCATGCCTTTAGAGGATGCGAACACATACCGTTTCGATCCATTCGATGTAACAAAGGTTTGGTCCCAAAAGGATTATCCATTAATTGAAGTCGGCAGAATGGTATTGGACCGCAACCCTGAAAACTATTTCGCAGAAGTTGAGCAGGCTACGTTCTCACCTGGAACACTTGTACCGGGTATTGATGTATCACCTGATAAAATGCTTCAGGGCCGTTTGTTTGCTTATGCTGACGCGCATCGTTATCGTGTGGGTGCTAACCACCAACACCTTCCAATTAACCGGGCAAAATCAGAAGTAAACTCCTATCAGCGAGATGGCCAGATGCGCTTTGACGGCAATGGCGGGAAATCAGTAAACTATGAACCTAATAGTTTTGGAGGACCTACTGAGGTGAACGAGCACAAGCAGGCTTCCTTCCCAGTCAGTGGGGTTGCTGAGAATGTCGGCTATGACCATCATGATCACTATACTCAAGCTGGTGACCTATATCGCTTGATGAACGAAGAAGAACGCGCTCGCCTTGTTTCCAACATTGTTGCAGCAATGAAACCAGTAGAACGCGATGATATCAAGCTCCGCCAGATCGGCCATTTCTATAAAGCAGATCAAGAATACGGAACACGTATCGCTCAAGGCTTAGGCTTGCAGGTTCCACAGGAAGTATAAGATGTGATAGTAAGGGCTGTCCTACTCTTAGGGCACCCTTTTTACTTTGTTTTACATTTATGTTGTAGTCATGAATGATTTTTTTAGTTGGGGGTGTCCAATAAGGCATATTGGAACACTTACAGGGTTGTTTTTTACACTTTTCGATGTTCCAATGAAGGCTATTGGAACATCGCTAGACCTGATTTTCCTCTTTTCAATGTTCCAATGAAGCCTATTGGAACATCGCTAGACCTGATTTCCCTCTTTTCGATGTTCCAATGAAGTCTATTGGAACATCGCTAGGGCTAGGTTTCCTCTTTTCGATGTTCCAATCAAGCCTTTTAGAACAACCCTAGGGCTGACAATTAAAGACCGCAAGAATTTCATTCTATAGTAAAGAAAAAAGCAGGCCGCAATTGGCCTGCTTTCGTTTTTCCATTAAAATGTGTGTGCAATATCTTTCGCACGTGCAATTCCATTTTCTTTGATTTCCTGAGCTTTTTCAGGGTTTGCATTGTGGCCTTCGATGAATACACCTTCAAAGGAAGGAACACCGAAGAAATTCATGATCGTTGCCAAATAGCGATGGCCCATTTCCACTTCCGCAGCTGGTCCTTCTGAGTAGTAACCTCCGCGTGCCTGGATATGCAAAGCCTTTTTGTCTGTCAACAACCCTACAGGACCTTCTGCAGTATATCTGAATGTCTTTCCAGCAACAGCTACTGAATCAAGATATGCCTTCATTACTGGCGGGAATGAGAAGTTCCAAAGCGGAGTGACGAATACGAATTTGTCTGCTCCTGTGAACTGCTCAACTAGTTCAGCCAGACGGCCAATTTTAGCCTGAGCATCTGAAGAAAGTGTTTCAAATGCTGTACCTTGTTGAAGCTTGCCCCAACCGCCTAAAACATCTGCATCAATTTGTGGAATGTTTTCTTTAAACAAATCTAAATGGACGATTTCATCATTTTGGTTAACTTCTTTGTAAGTCTCGATGAAAGCTTTTCCTGCTGCCAAACTCACTGATTGCTCCTCGTTTAGCGGGTGTGCAGTGATGTATAAAACCTTTGCCATGATGTATATCACCTTTACTTTCCTGTTATTGTAAATATTTCGAAAAAAATAAATCTCGAAATAAAAATTGTTTACATCGAGATATTAGTGTATTTATATCCGCTGGTCAATTAAAATGCTTCAACAAGTTTAGTTAGGGTAATAGTTTGAGATTATCTTAAAGTTTTCAATGCACCGCTCCATGCCACTACCTCATCAAGCATGGTGTTGACATTATCTAGATGCAAGGCTTGGGGTTTAAATTGTGTACCATTTTCGAAGTCTGTGAACAGAGATAAAGTTGGATGTGTACGGACATCCGCAATCTTTAATTCACCGCAGATTCCTCGTAAATGTTCAGCCGCGCGTGCTCCCCCAGTTGAGCCGTAGCTTACGATTCCGGCTGCTTTGTTATTCCATGCCTCACGGGCAAAATCAAGTGCATTTTTCAAAGCTCCTGTGATACTGTGATTGTACTCCTGTACGATGAAAACAAATCCGTCAAGAGTGCCTAGTTTTTCATTCCATGCAGCAATTCCTGGTTCAGTTCCATCAGTTGTACCTAAGAAAGGCAGCTGAAAGTCTGCGATATCGACAATTTCATAATTCGCATCTCCACGTTTGTCAGCAATCTCCTTAACCCATTCACCCACCTGTGGACTTACCCTACCCTGGCGTGTGCTTCCTAAAATAATTCCGATATTCAATTTAGCTGTTGTCATAGTTTCTTCCTCCCTTGTTTTTCTTCCAAATAATTTATTAAAAAAACTCATAACCCACACCACCTATTAAAAATTCATGTCATTAGTTGATAACTTCTTCCCTAC
>NZ_JBAVFI010000459.1:0-12796 GCF_049588175.1 Mesobacillus sp. | reverse complement strand
GGGTATGAGAACAACTCAAAGAGTAAAAAGGACGACGAGTTGTTATGAGAGAGAGACCGAGAACAACTCAGCTGAAAAAAATCTCTTTGAGTTGTCGTCGTAAGGGTTACGAGAACAACTCAAAGAGGAAAAAAGGCTGTCGAGTTGTTATGGGAAGCGGTACGAGAACAATTCAAGGAGAAAAAATGGCAACGAGTTGTTATGAGAGGCGGTACGAGAACAACTCAAAAAGTAAAAAGGTGTTCGAGTTGTTATGAGAGAGACCCAGAGAACAACTCAGCTGGAAAAAATCTCGACGAGTTGTCGTCGGAGGGACTCCTTGCTCCAAGCGGTGTCTTTTGGAGTAGACTGCAATTAAGATACCGCTCACTGCATAAGTCTAATTTACTAATTTTTACAAAAAGGGTTGATAGGACGTAATCCTGACCGATATAAAAGCAAAGCAGAGTAAGTACATCAGGAGGAGAAGCAATGCATGTTTTGGATCTGATTGCTAAAATCAACACCAGTGTCGAAGAGCTCGACTTTGCTGCCGCTAGATTGTATATGGAAGAAAATATCGAAATCCTGAACGAGAATAGGAACTATTTAAAGACGAATGCCAGGGATTTACTTGAGTTTTTAACGAAAAGAATGGAAGCTGGCCAAAAGCCGCTGACGAGACAGGATATGTCGGTCATCAATGCGGTGAATAGCTATGCATCTAAATTTGACCTGAGAGGCCTGAAGGTAATCATCAGGGATCATTCTATGTTATTTTTACGGAATGATATCTCTGCCTATTTGAATATGGATGCGAGAATTATTCTCGAAGGAATGGGCGCAATTCCTAAAGCTGGGTAAGCAGATTAGCTCTTTTAACAGAGAGTGTATAATTTAACTATACGGTTACATTTTTTCGAACAACGGTTTCCACATTGGAAATCGTTTTTTTATTTTCCAGAGCCGTGCTCCAATCTTTATGTGAGGGGAAATATCACCTTCCTCAGGAGGGATGTCTATCCCAAAGCGGAATAATTTTCATACAGAATATTACAGGGTTTTTACAGAAAATAGCGAATATAAACATATTAGTGTAAAAATATCTAAGAAGATAAAGAGAATGATTGATAGATGGGGGAGGGAAATCCAGTGAGGGATCAAATGAATCCGACTGTAGAGAGAATTTTAGAAAACATTGACAAGGTTATGACAGGTAAACGAAATGTCGCTGAATTGAGCTTGATTGCATTGCTTGCGGGCGGGCATGTGCTGCTTGAGGATGTACCAGGTGTGGGGAAAACGATGATGGTGCGTGCGCTAGCGAAATCTGTCAGCGCCCATTTCAGAAGAATCCAGTTCACACCGGACTTACTGCCGTCAGATGTTACCGGTGTATCGATTTACAATCCTAAGGAAATGGAATTCCAGTTCAGGCCTGGACCAATCATGGGCAATATTATTCTGGCAGATGAAATTAACAGAACGTCACCTAAGACACAGTCTGCCCTTTTGGAAGGGATGGAAGAGCAAAGTGTAACGGTTGATGGTGTGACACATAAGCTTGAGAAGCCATTCTTTGTTATGGCGACGCAAAACCCGATTGATTATGAAGGAACTTACCCTCTGCCTGAAGCGCAGCTAGACCGTTTCTTATTGAAAATGAAAATGGGCTATCCTGCATTGGATGAAGAGATGGAGGTCCTGAACCGGGCGCAGCGCAACCTTCCAATTGAAGACCTGCAGCCTGTTGTTACGCTTGAGGATCTTCGTGACCTTCAGAACGAGATTAAAGAAGTGTTTGTCGATGAATCAATCAAGCGTTATATCGTTGAGCTTGCGAGCAGGACCCGCGGCCATGCGAGTGTCTATCTTGGTGCCAGCCCTCGTGGATCGATCGCGCTTATGAAGGCGGCTCAAGCGTATGCGTTTATTTATGGCAGGGATTATGTCATTCCAGATGATGTTCAGTACTTGGCGCCTTATGTTTTTGCTCATAGGATCATCTTGAAGCCCGAAGCCAGATTCGAAGGGATTACGGCTGAGGATGTCGTGAGCAGAGTGTTAGCGAGAGTGCCTGTGCCGGTGCAAAGGCTTGTGAAGTAATATGAGAAAAATTTTTCAAAAGTTCAAAGAGATTTGGAAGCTCATCGTTTTACTATTTTTGATCATCATTACGTTCTCCTATGCGATGTTCCAGGGAGGCTTTGTCAGCTGGTTCCTTTTCTACAGCTTTTTGCCGTTTGGTCTGTATGCTTTAGGACTTGCCTTATACTCATTGAAAGAAGTCAGGGCGGAAAGAGTCTATACAAAACAAGAATACAATGCTGGCGAAAAGTTTAAGGCAAGCATTGTCCTTGAAAGGAATTTTCCATTCCCGCTTTTTTATGCGATTGCTGAAGAAGAAGCAGGGGAGTCGCTTGCTGGCAACAATGATTTTCGAAAAGTGAAAACGATGCTTTTTCCGGGGATTAACCGTGTTTTCAGTTTTGACTATTCCATTGAAAACCTGCCGCGCGGGGAACATATTTTAACAGGCATCAAACTGAAAACGGGCGATCCGCTTGGCTTGATTGAAAAAGAAAAAATCCTTCCATCCGAAAGCAGGATTCTTGTATACCCTGCCTATCAGGAAATGGTTTACCGGCCGGTTGCCCATCATTTCGATCAGGGGATGACAGCATCAAAGGAACGGGTGCAGCGTGATACATCGATGGCAATCGGTGTCAGGGAGTATCAGCCTGGAGACCGTTTTTCATGGATCAACTGGAAAGCTACCGCTAGAAGGAACGATATTATGACGAAGGAATTCGAACAGAGGCAGTCCCATGATGTTTCGATCCTGATGGATTGTGCTCCTGAGCAGCGCTTTGAAGTCGTTGTTTCGTTTACTGCTTCTGTGATCAGGGCAATTTTACGAAAAGGTGCACAGGTCGGCCTGCTTACTTCAAGTGCTGAGCGGACCGTTTTTCCGATCCGCGGCGGGGAAATCCAGCAGCAGCAGCTCCTCTACCATTTGGCAAAAATCCAGGACGAGAGCCCGGTAACATTTGACCGCGTGCTGGAGGCTGAGACTTTCCTCGCGCAGCAAAATAATTCGATCATGCTGATTACCGCTCAATTGACAAAGGAGCTGATTGAGAAAGCAGCTTTTTACAATCAAAGAAATGGTTCAGTCAGTATTTTCCTGATTAAGAATGCTCAGGAATCCCCAACTAAAGCAGAAATAAATTTAAGGTCATCTGCATACGCGCGAGGAATCAGGCTGGTCATGGTCCACGACGGTCAATTTTCAGAAGCCTTCTCGGAGGTGAACAGAGGATGACGATGGATAAACCAAAAAAAGATATGACCGTCTTTTTATTGTATTTATTCAGCTTTCTGCTGCTGTGGGAGTGGCTGCGGCCATTAAAGGAACTGACAGACACAGGCCACTTAAGTGTATTTCTTGCCTTTGTCTTTATCTCATTGATGATGTCTTATTTCGGGATGCCGGTGATTCCTTCTGGTTTAATTAAAATGATTTTTATCCTGTACTCCGTCCAGTTCATGTATTATGAAGGAACATTTTTCAGCGCTGGCTGGTTTGGCGAGCTGGTAAGGGAGGTCCAGGCGAATGCAGGGTTCGTGCTGGGTACAGAGTGGGATGCGTTAACGAATGTTTTTCGGACGATCCTGTTCTTTATCTTGCTGTGGCTGATGTCCTATTTAATTCAATACTGGCTGATTAACCGGAAGCAAATCTTTGTGTTCTTTTTCATGACAATGATTTATATTACGGTGCTTGATACATTCACCCCTTATGAAGCGGACGCAGCCATTGTCCGGACTGTCATCTCTGGTTTTGCCGTGATGGGAATACTGGCATATTACCGTATTGTGGACAAGGAATTAGTAAAGAAGAATCTCGACAGCGCAAAAAAATGGATGGTGCCGCTAGTCGTCATGATTGCTTTGAGTGTTGGCATTGGCTTTACAGCGCCAAAGGCAGATCCAATCTGGCCAGACCCGGTTCCGTTCATCACTTCTTATAACGAAGACAGTGGCAGCAGTACCGTAAAGAAAGTTGGGTATGGTACGGATGATTCCGCCCTTGGGGGTCCATTTATCGGTGATGACAGGGTTGTTTTTGAAGCTGAAGCCGATGGCAGGCATTACTGGAGAATCGAGACAAAGGATATCTATACAGGGAAAGGCTGGGTAGTAGAGCCAGGGACAGAAATGCCAATCAGCTTCTATCCCCAGCAAGACGTACCACTGCAGCCGTTCGAGGCTGGAGTAAAAACCGAGCAGCGTACAAGCAAGGTCATTCCCAAGATAGGCTATCCACATATTGTTTATCCGCTTGGGGCTAAGCAAGTGGATGCGCCAGCAGCGAATAGGGTAATTGAATTCAGTCTTGACCCTATTACTGAAAAAATCCTTTCGGTCACTGATGGTACAGCAGGTTCAATTGGCCCATATTCAGTCACGTTCGACAACCCCGTTTATATGATGGAAAAACTTAAAGCTGCAGGATCTAACCGATTTCCTCCAGCTGACTATCCGAGCTCGGAATTCATAGCCAAGTATACTCGGGTCCCGGATGAATTGCCGGCACGGGTGAAAGAACTTGCGATGGATATTACCAAGGATGAAGAATCGTGGCTTGATAAAGCGAAAGCGATTGAAAAATACTTCCGATCCAATGAATTCGTGTACGATCAAGCTAGAGTAGCAGTACCTGAAGCGGATCAGGATTATGTTGACCAGTTCCTGTTTGAAACGCAGCGTGGTTATTGCGATAATTTTTCCACTTCGATGGTCGTCATGATGCGGACAATTGGAATACCTTCCCGTTGGGTAAAAGGTTATACAGAAGGGGAATACAAAGATACGCTAGAGGATGGACGCAGGGTTTATGAGGTAACAAATAACAATGCCCATTCCTGGGTAGAAGTCTATTTCCCTGGTGTTGGCTGGCTGCCATTTGAACCGACACAAGGTTTTACAAATAATGTGCAGTTTGAATATGAAAAGAAAGACACACAAACTCAAACAGATCAAGATACTGAAGAAGATACGACACCTGAGGCTCCTAAGAAGCCTGAAACTCCGGAAGAGCAGGCAAAGTCCAGCCAGTCTAAAATCTCTTTTTCAGATGGTTTGAAAAAAGCGGGAACCTTCATGAAGACAAACATGAAGAAAATCATCTTAACACTGCTGGTGTTTGCTCTCTTTTCAGCTATTCTTTATAAGCTTCGTGCAAAATGGATGCCAGGTTTTTACATCCTTCTCTATAAGTATAAAAAGGATGACAAATATCTGGAAAATGCTTATATGGCCCTCTTGAAGCAGCTCGAGCGCTACGGCTTAAAAAGGGATAAGGGCCAGACATTGAGAGATTATGCGATTTACGTGGATCAATTTTTCTCATCGAAAGAGATGAGAAGGCTGACAGCCACATATGAAGAATATCTCTATCACGGCAATGCGAAAGAGGGTATTTGGGAAGATGCGAAACAACAATGGGAAACGATGATTAAAAAAGCTAGTGCTTGACCGTTAAATTATTATACTGGTACAATGTTTGAAAATAAATAGAATAATCCTTCATATATCCTCGATAATAAGGTTCGAAAGTATCTACCAAATCACCGTAAATGATTTGACTATGAAGGCAGATTCTTTTCGTTCGTCCAGGGCTGGAATTCTGCTTTCATTTTTATGAAAGGGAGAATTCTGGCTTTTTTAATGCGGCGGAAATTGGATAGGCTATTAATAATACATAAAACCAGTATTCTGCCGTCACGTTCATTAGGAAAAAGTGGCGTCAACGAGCAGGGCGATGGACAGGAAGTTCTAGTCAGGCGAGTGCCACACGATGTGGCATGTTACGAGCGTGGCGACGGATAGGAAGTCCTAGTCAGGCGAGTGCCACACGATGTGGCATGTTACGAGCGTGGATTTTTTAAAATTTAAAGAGGTGACTTTTATGACAAACGAGCTGCAAGACCAAGAAATGATTGTTGTATTAGATTTTGGCAGCCAGTATAACCAATTGATCACGAGAAGGATCAGGGAATTTGGCGTTTACAGTGAGCTTCACCCACACACGATCACTGCAGAAGAGATTAAGAAAATGAATCCAAAAGGAATTATTTTTTCAGGCGGCCCGAACAGTGTTTATGACGAAGGGGCATTCCGCTGTGATGAGGAAATCTTTGAACTGGGCTTGCCGATCCTTGGCATTTGCTATGGAATGCAGCTGATGACGATGCATTTCGGCGGAAAAGTCGAAAAGGCAAAGAACAGGGAGTACGGGAAAGCGCTGCTGACTTTGCATAACCAGAATGCTTTATTTGAGGGCACACCTGAAGAGCAAATTGTCTGGATGAGCCATGGTGACCTAGTTACACTGTCACCGCCGGGTTTCAGTGTAGACGGAATCAATCCATCCTGCCCGATTGCGGCGATGAGTGATGAAAGCCGTAAGCTTTACGCAGTTCAATTCCATCCTGAGGTGCGACACTCTGTCTATGGTAATGACCTTTTGAAAAACTTTGTTTTCAAGGTATGTGAATGCACGGGTGACTGGTCAATGGAAAACTTCATCGAAATTGAGATGGAGAAAATCCGCCAGTTAGTTGGCGACAAAAAAGTCCTATGTGCCTTGAGCGGCGGTGTGGATTCTTCTGTAGTAGCAGTCCTGATCCATAAAGCAATCGGCGACCAGCTGACATGTATCTTCGTTGACCACGGTTTATTGCGAAAAGGCGAAGCGGAAGGCGTCATGCAGACTTTTGCCGAAGGTTTCAATATGAATGTCATTAAAGTCGATGCGAAAGAACGTTTCTTAAGCAAGCTTGAGGGAGTTTCTGACCCTGAGCAAAAACGAAAAATCATCGGCAATGAGTTCATTTATGTGTTTGACGATGAGGCAACGAAATTAGAGGGAATCGAGTTTTTGGCTCAAGGAACGTTGTATACCGATATTATCGAAAGCGGGACTGCGACTGCGCAGACGATCAAGTCCCACCACAATGTCGGCGGGCTGCCTGAAGATATGCAGTTCAAATTAATCGAACCACTGAATACATTATTCAAGGATGAGGTAAGAGCGCTTGGTGCAGAGCTTGGCATTTCTGATGAAGTCGTCTGGCGCCAGCCGTTCCCGGGTCCTGGACTTGGAATCCGTGTCCTTGGAGCAATTTCTGAAGAAAAACTTGAGATTGTTCGGGAATCAGATCAGATTCTCCGTGATGAAATTAAAAAAGCGGGCCTTGACCGTGACATCTGGCAATACTTTACTGTGCTTCCTGATATCCGCAGTGTTGGGGTAATGGGCGATGCGAGAACCTATGACTACACGATCGGCATCCGGGCTGTGACTTCAATTGATGGCATGACATCCGACTGGGCAAGAATCCCTTGGGATGTTCTCGAAATCATTTCTACGAGAATTGTTAACGAAGTAAACCATGTGAATCGCGTCGTTTATGATATTACAAGCAAGCCGCCTGCAACAATTGAATGGGAATAGAATACGAACGATTTTAAAAACGAACATGAAAATGTTCGTTTTTTTATTGACTAGGGCAAAAAGTCCTGTTAGAATAAAGCAGAACTTAATAATTTGTCAAAATTCGTCGTATAATATTGGGGATATGGCCCAAAAGTTTCTACCGAGCTACCGTAAATGGCTTGACTACGAGGTGAAATAAAACAGGGGTGCAATAGCTCTCATCTTTTTTCCTGCCCTGTTTTTATCCAATTGCCTTTAGTCAACGCCTCGGTATCCGTGGCGTTTTTATTTTTGGCCATATTTCCCGAATTAATTGTTCAGGGGGAAAAGAGATGAAGAAGTATTTTGAATTTGAGAAGCTAGGCACGAATTATCGCCGTGAGTTCATGGGCGGTATGACAACATTCCTTGCAATGGCCTACATTTTGATTGTCAATCCAATTACGCTGACACTGGCGGATGTAAAAGATCTTCCGGATGCATTGAGAATGGATTACGGTGCAGTATTCGTTGCAACTGCGCTTGCTGCTGCGCTTGGATCGATTATTATGGGTCTAATCGGTAAATACCCGATCGCGCTTGCCCCTGGTATGGGCTTAAATGCATTCTTTGCCTATACAGTTGTTTTAGGAAGTGGAGCTCCATGGCAGCACGCACTCGCAGCCGTGTTCATTTCCGGAGTATTCTTCCTGCTGCTGACGATTTCAGGTCTTCGTGAAAAAATCATCAACGCCATCCCGGTTGAACTGAAGCACGCGGTTGGTGCTGGTATCGGATTATTCATTACTTTTATCGGATTGAAAAATGCTGGAATCATCGTTGACAATCCAGCGACATTAGTTGGTTTAGGTGATTTAACAAACGGAAGTACATTGCTTGCAATCTTCGGTTTGCTGATTACAGTCATTATGATGACTAGAGGAATTAATGGAGCAGTATTTTTCGGAATGATCGTAACGGTTATTGTTGGTATGATTTTCAACCTGATTGATAAGCCTGAACAAGTCGTTGGTGCTGTACCAAGCATCGCACCTACTTTCGGTGCAGTATTTACAGCCTTTGGTGATCCGTCATTCTATACAGCAACAATGGTCGGCATTATTTTGACCTTCCTGTTTGTAGACTTCTTTGACAACGCAGGTACACTGGTTGCTGTAGCGAACCAGGCTGGATTGATGAAAGACAATAAGCTGCCTCGCGCTGGCCGTGCACTTTTCGCGGATTCTATCGCATCGATTGCCGGATCTATTCTTGGAACATCAACAACGACTTCTTATATTGAATCATCAGCAGGGGTTGCTTCTGGAGCACGAAGCGGTTTTGCTTCCCTTGTAACGGCAGGATTCTTCCTGCTAGCACTGTTCTTCTTCCCGGTTCTATCAGTTGTGACAGCACCAGTAACTGCACCTGCATTAATCATTGTCGGTGTACTCATGGTCTCATCTCTTGGTAAAATCGAATGGTCTCGCTTTGAAATTGCGGTTCCATCATTCCTGACCATGATTACTATGCCGCTTTCATACAGTATTGCTACTGGTATCGCAGCAGGATTTATCTTTTATCCAATCACGATGATGGTAAAAGGCCGCAGAAAAGATATTCACCCAATCATGTACATTTTCTTCATCATCTTTGTTCTTTACTTTGTATTTTTAACTGAATAGCATAGCGGGGGTTCAGCAGGTTTCTGCTGAGCCTCTTTTTTTGCAGAATTACCATTAATTAAATTTCGAATTCAAAGCTTTGTGGATTGACTTCTATTTTTACCTTTTATACGATATTCGGTAAGACAAGCTGAAACGGGGATGCAACATGGATAAAATTGAAGTGAAAAAAGGATTAAACAATAATGTCATGATTGCTGACCACCCTAACTTCGGCGAAGTCATCCTGATCGGCAAAGGAATTGGCTTCAACCGGAAAAAGGGAGATCTAATAGAAGAAGGTCAAGCGGAAAAGATGTTTGTCCTGAAGGATGAAAAAGAACAGGCCAATTACATCAAGCTCCTGCCGTTTGTTGAAAATGACCTGCACGAAGCAATCATCGCTTCTATTGAACTGATAAAGAAGAGGACCGCCAGTACTCTGAACGAGCATATACATGTAGCGCTGACGGACCATCTGATGTTTGCTGCAAGCCGAATGGCAACAGGCCTTGAATTCAAGAATCCATTTTTAGTGGAAACAAAGACGCTGTATCCGACTGAATTTGAAATCGCCAAAGAAGTGGTTCAGCTGTTCAAGGATAAATCAGGCATTGAGCTTCCGGTGGGGGAAACAGGATTTATTGCCTTGCATATTCATAGTGCGGTAATGAATCGCAATCTTTCTGATGTCAATATACACTCGCAGCTTGTGACGAAATTGGTACAAATGATAGAAGATCATTTAAATATAGAGATAGATAAAGAAGGTATCGATTACACGAGGCTCGTGCGGCACCTGCGTTTTGCGATTGAAAGGGTCAATAATGGAGAAAAGGTCGAAGAGCCGGAAAAATTTTCTGCCCTCTTGAAAGAAGAATATCCTGTGTGCTACAATCTTTCATGGAAACTCATTAAAGTGATGCAGCAGACCTTGAAAAAACAAGTATGCGATGCTGAAGCCGTGTATCTAACGATGCATTTGCAAAGGCTTCAGAAAAAAGTTAAATAGGTTATAATTTTTTACGTGTTACTGATTCGATCAGGCATGAGTAAAGAATGTAATTGAAACGAAGTTTTATGGGTAATATATCCGTATGCTTCTTTTCGGTACATCTTTCTCATGCCTTTTTTATTTGTTTTTTTAATGTTTGTAACCGCTTTAGGAGTAAAAAATAACAGGAGGTATTCCTATGTTTAAGAAAGCTTTTGGTGTTCTGCAAAAAGTAGGGAAAGCGCTTATGCTTCCAGTTGCACTATTGCCAGCTGCAGGTATCCTGCTTGCTCTTGGTGCGGCTCTAAGAAACCCAGCATTGCTGGAGCTTGCTCCATTTTTAGATAACAGTGGCGTCGATATGGTTGCTGCTGTCATGCAAAAAGCCGGAGACATCGTCTTCGGAAACCTGCCGCTCTTGTTTGCGGTTGGTGTAGCTGTTGGTTTGGCAGGCGGTGAAGGAGTTGCTGGTCTGGCAGCGATTATCGGTTACCTGATCATGAACGTAACGATGGGTACAGTTTTAGGTATTACTCCAGAAGATGTTAATGGACTTAATTACGCAAGTATTCTTGGTGTACCTACCCTTCAGACAGGGGTTTTCGGGGGTATCATCGTTGGGATCATTGCTGCAGGGCTTTACAATAAGTTCTATGAAATTGAATTGCCATCTTACCTTGGTTTCTTTGCTGGTAAGCGATTTGTTCCAATTATCACTGCAGGAACAGCCATCCTGCTTGGTTTATTGATGCTTGTCATTTGGCCTCCAATCCAAAGTGGCTTAAACGCATTCTCGCAAAATATGGTTCACGCAAACCTGACTCTTTCTGCATTTATATTCGGTGTAGTAGAACGTTCGTTGATTCCATTCGGATTGCACCACATTTTCTATTCACCATTCTGGTATGAGTTTGGTCAGTATACGACTCAGGCTGGAGAAGTTGTACGCGGTGACCAGCGTATCTTCATGGCTGAAATCGCGGATAACGTACAAAACCTTTCTGCTGGTACATTCATGACTGGTAAATTCCCGTTCATGATGTTCGGTCTTCCAGCTGCAGCATTGGCTATTTATCACGAAGCACGTCCTGAAAGAAAAGTTGTTGTCGGCGGTTTGATGGTATCTGCTGCTTTGACTTCGTTCCTAACAGGTATTACAGAACCACTAGAATTCTCATTCTTATTCGTTGCGCCAATACTATTTGGTGTACATGCTATTTTTGCCGGTTTATCTTTCATGGTGATGCATCTATTAGATGTAAAAATCGGTATGACATTCTCAGGTGGTCTAATTGACTACATTCTGTTTGGTTTGATCAACCCGCAGACAAATGCTTGGTTAGTCATTCCGGTTGGTTTAGTATTTGCAGTGATTTACTATTTCGGATTCAGATTCGCTATCCGCAAGTTCAACCTGATGACTCCTGGCCGTGAAGCGGTTGAAGATGATCAAGAAGAAAGCGGAACGAAGCGTAACACAGGCGATCTTCCATACGAAGTGCTAGAAGCAATGGGCGGACAGGAAAATATCGCTCACCTTGATGCTTGTATCACGCGCCTTCGTGTATCTGTAAATGACATCAAGAATGTTGACAAAGACCGTTTGAAAAAGCTTGGCGCTGCCGGTGTCCTTGAAGTGGGCAACAATATCCAGGCGATTTTTGGCCCTCGTTCAGAAACAATCAAGGGACAAATGAAAGATATCATGAGCGGCAAGAAGCCACGTCCAGTGGAAACAGTTCAAGCTAAAGAGGTTGAACAGCAAATTGAAGAAGTAAATCCAGAAGCATTGCAAACGCATCATGATGGAGATGCAGAAGTAATCATTTCTCCTATTAAAGGTGAAATCAAGCCAATCACTGAAGTGCCGGATGCTGTATTCTCAGGAAAAATGATGGGTGACGGTTTTGCGATCGTTCCATCTGAAGGCACAATCGTTTCACCGGTTGACGGTAAAATTGTAAACCTATTCCCTACAAAGCATGCTATCGGTATTCTTTCCAATGCTGGACGAGAAATTCTCATCCACGTGGGTATTGATACAGTGAACTTGAAGGGACAAGGCTTTGAAACGCTTGTTTCTGAAAATGATACAGTGACAAAAGGACAGCCATTATTGAAGGTGGATCTTGATTACATCAAAGAACATGCGACTTCAATCATGACTCCGATTGTCTTCACGAACCTTGCAGCAGGTGAAAGTATCGTTATTAACAAACAAGGCGATGTAGATGTGAAGGAAGAAAACATCATCACTATTTCTAAATAAGAAGCAATTCTGCCAGCCTCCCTGTATGGGAGGCTGTTTTTGTATGAAGAGATTTATTGAAGGGAAAGATTCAAATGTGTGCTTAAAAGAACATTGCGTTTTCCATTTTTTACAATGTTTAAACATGTTGACTCTGGGGATGGGCGATGATAGTATATAGAAACAGTCGCGAACAAGTTAACAACATTTTAATCTTCAAAAAAGAAATTAAAAAAGCTGTTGACATTCGATGCTGTAACGTGGTAAATTATTAAAGTCGCTTCTGAGCGGCGCAAACAAATTGCTCTTTGAAAACTAAACAAACAAGCGTCAACAAACAATATTTTATAGTGACTTCTATTATATAGATGATCACTAGCCAACGTTTTAAATTATGAGCTAACTCATAACTCTTTTTTGGAGAGTTT
>NZ_JBAVFI010000458.1:0-1561 GCF_049588175.1 Mesobacillus sp. | reverse complement strand
ATCAAAGACCTTGCAAATTGATATACATAGGATTATAAACCTGTCTGATTCTGATAATAATACAATACGCTTAGCTTGAAATGATCTACGACCTGAAGTTGTTCGTAGAAAACTTTATACTGTTCTTGATACTCTAACAGAAATGAATAGTTGGGATGTTTAATAAAGAAATTATTCTGTAAATCTATTATCTCTCCTGATTTCAGTCTCCTTCCACATAACACTTTTCCTCCAAGTCGATACGCTTTGTAAAAATAGATTTCTATATCATAGGCGAAGTCTTGCTCCTCAACTTCTTTAATAAAAATATGATTGAAGTTGTTTTCTATCTTTTCTATGTCTTCAAAAGCATTGTGTTCAATCAACTCGAGACTCCTATCTATCAATTGTTGAGCTAGACCAGGCTGTTTTTCTGACTTAACCGCATCCAAAACGCATTCATATACATATAAAACATAAAATACAATGGGTCTAGCTAAAACATTGTTTGCCTCTATCATTTGTTGTGCACGAATATTTAGTTCCATATAAACTTCACCTTTATGTACAAAAATTTTAAACGTTAATTAAATGTCTTAAGCTGTGGGTTTCTACATTCATTTTCTAATGGTAAGACCCTATAACTTTAGCAAAAGTAAAAACAGCTTGCTAGCCTTAAAAAAATTTAACTTTATCCCCTTTTCTACATAGCCATTCTACTACACAGCACATTTAAAGGAGTTCTATACCCTTATAGTGGGTAAACAAAAAGCAGGATCAAATTTTAATAAAGAGGTGATTAATTTATGAAGTCCGATTACCCGATTTTAAATACATCAAAAATGTCGAAAAGGATTTTGCCTCTTGCCGCTATTGGTATCGCTGGGACACTCTATGCTGCTTCTGTTAATCGACGGAAGAAAACGGCTTCAATCTCTCATTCTCGAATTATGGATTTTATAGAACAAAAGCCTACAAGTATTACAGTTGCCTGGCCAGAGAGTGGTGGCCGGTATCGTGTGTACCGCGATCATAAACTCATTTATAATGGACCTGCCACAAAATTGATGGACCGAAACCTTATTCCAGGGACGCTTTATACTTACTCAATTGAAAAATTGGACGAGAATGAAAATGTCATCGAAATATTGAAAATCCAGACAAGCACTGCTGTTGATTTTAAAGAAAGAGAGAATGTCCTTCAGGATCTTATCATGACTTCTGTTGTTGCTAATAATCAGGTCAGTCTTGAGTGGGAACCAATTGAGGGTGTAACTGAGTACACTATCTTTAAAAATGGTGTGCAAATGAAAACAATTGACTGCTGTTCTTATACTGATGATGATTTGAAACCTAATGAGGAAATTATTTATACGATAAAAGCAAAAAGACCTCTGCAGCGTTCAGATCAAATCAAGTGGGAAATCAAATCGTTAGTCGCTCATGCTGTAGGTGCCATGAAGAAGGATTCTTCCACTGAAATGGCTGCTAAAGAAGAATTTTCGATTACAAAAAAGATTGGTCCACTCAACCAGCTATTAAAACCAGCCGCTGCAAAATCAAAAGATAATAAGGAAGGACT
>NZ_JBAVFI010000457.1:0-13168 GCF_049588175.1 Mesobacillus sp. | reverse complement strand
TGCTAATTCAATAGTGGCAGGCAATCCCGCAAAGATCCTGAAAAATATTTAATAAAGGAAAATAAACTTGGCAAATCGCCAAGTTTTATTTTTTTGGCTCTGTTAAACACGGCTGTTGATTTTCGTTCCAGGCGCTTCGCTTTCCGCGGGGCTGGCGCTGAGCCTCCTCGTCGCGTTGCTCCTGCGGGGTCTCACCTGACCAGCTGCGCCCGCAGGAGTCTGCGCGCCTTCCACTACAATCAACAGAGTTCAAAAATCATCATTCAGCTTTAACAGAGCCTTAACTAAAGTTTTTCTTTTATAAATTCGAGAGCTTCTTTTACATGACCTTTCACTTTCACTTTTCGCCATTCCTTAGCAAGGTTCCCTTCTTTATCAATAAGGAATGTGGAACGCTCAATGCCCATATATTCCTTGCCGAAGTTTTTCTTTAACGTCCAGACACCATAATCCTCGGCAGTTTTGTGATTTTCATCCGCTAAAAGCAAGAACGGCAGTCCATGTTTCTCAATAAACTTTTCATGCCTGTCAACCGGATCCGGACTGACACCAAGAATGACCGCATTCAACCCTTTAAAGCTTTCGTGGTGATCCCTGAAGTCACAAGCTTCAGTTGTACACCCAGGGGTCATATCTTTCGGGTAAAAGTAAAGCACAACATTCTTGCCTTTAAAATCAGATAGCTTTACAATTTCACCATTGCTGGCTGGCAATTCGAATTGCGGAGCCTTTCCCTCTAATACTAACGACATTTGCATCCCTCCAAAAATAGTTGCTATTTACTATAGCCTATCTAATCTTTGCCAGGAATACAAATGAGATAGATAAACTCAACAGTCACTATGCCTTCTTATGATCAAACACAGCTCTCGTCACAAAAGCTGCAGGAATTGTATAGCCAATCAACGCTTCTAAAACGGCAATGATCCTGCCGATCCCAATCGGGGAAATATCCCCGTATCCTACTGAGAATAATGTGATGGCGCTAAAGTACATACTAGTGGCCATTCTTTCATATGACGAAACACTAAGACGCATGCTGCCATCTGCCAGCACCCACAAGCCTCTTAAATCCAGCAAATAATACAGCAAACCAAATCCGGCCATCACCGTCGCATAAATAAGGGCCAGGGTAAGGAAATTTTCAAGTGAGACCTGTTTACCTATGATTTTTTGAGGAACAAACAGTGTCTTAAGACTCAAGAAGATTGCTAAAATGATAATGCTCACTGATAGATAAAAATGCATTTCCCATCCTCTTTTCCTGCATCTCTCACTCCAACTATACGCTCAGGGATATGAGAGTATGCAAGCAAGTCCATCCAGCAGAAAAAATCACTATGTGTAGTTTTTACATTATCTGTAATACAACACAAAAAACCGCAGCATCCAAAATGCCACGGCTTCTTAAAACAATTTAATTTCCGGCTCCCCTATATCTCTTCACGCCCTCGTTCCAAATCACAACAGATAAACTAAAAAAGATCAGCCCGATCACAGGCGTAAAAAAAGAGTAGCCGAACCACTCCTCCCGCCCAAGGAAGTAGGCGGCAGGGTAAACTCCAACAAAGGCGAATGGCAAAATCCAGGTCAATACGAAGCGGATCGCCTTATTGTAAATATCCACCGGATAGCGTCCGTAATTGCCGATATTGTACATCATTGGCATGATCGAAGTCCGTGCATCCGCCCAAAAGCTGATGCAGGCAATCATTACAAAGATGCCCGCATATACGAGAACTCCACCAAGTACAAGCACGATAAAAAGGATCGGATCGTACCAGTTGAACTCTAGGTTCAAACGCCCGCCTGCATAGAACATTACCGCCAGACCGGTTATAGCACCAAACAATGACTCAAGCTCCATCCGCTCAAGAATCACTTGAAACAGGCTGTGGATTGGCCTGGTTAGGATCCGGTCAAGTTCCCCTTTTACGATATACCGTTCATTAAAGTCCCATATATTAAAAAAGGACGAGAACAGCGCAAATGGGACGAGGAAGAAACCATATATAAAGATGATTTCATCCCTGCTCCAGCCATTCAGAAATTCTGTATGATCGAACACCACCAGAATGAAAATCAAATTCACAGCCTGGAACAGCAGGTCCGAAAAAATCTCAACAAATAAATCTGCCCGATATTCAAGCCTTGTTTTCATATATTGGGCGACATATTGAAAAAACATTCTTACGTAAAACACACGTCACCCTCCTTGTATAATCAGCTGTTTTTTCGCGATGATCCATAAAATCTGAACAGGGACAATTAATATCAGCACCCAGACAGCCTGGAGCATCAAGCCCTCGATTGCCTGACTCCCGGTGAAGCCGTTCGTAAAGATCATGCTCGGAATATAACTGATTCCCTGGAAGGGAAGAAACTTCATGATTTCCTGAGACCAGCCGGGGAAAAAGCTGATCGGAAGCAGCAGTCCAGAGAAAAGGTCGATCAGGACCCGCTTGGCCCGGATTAAGCCTGTATTATTATATAAGAAGAAAGTGGTAATCCCCGTCAGCAAATTCAGCTGTGTGTTTATTAAGAAGCTCAATATAATCGAAATCACAAAAAATCCCCATGAAGTAAGATTTGCCGAGAATTCAAGCGGGAAAATCAGCGCGACAATCAGCATCCCTGGCACCGAGAAGAAAAACAATCTGAAAATCCCTTCTCCAAGGCCTTGCATCGTTTTCATTCCCAAGTAGCTGTAAGGCCTGATCAGCTCGACTGCCACCTTGCCTTCCTTGATTTCAGTTGCCATTTCACGGTCGATATTATTAAAATAAAATGCCCTTGCCATCCAGGCAACTGCAACATAGGTCGTCATTTGCACAGCGGATAAACCTTCTATTTCACTTTTGCCGCCGTAAATGGCATTCCATAAAAAGTAATAAGCCCCGATATTGATGCTGTATATTAAAATGCCCGTGTAATAATTGGTCCTGTATGCAAGCATCATCAAAAAACGGATGCGAATCATCTCAATGTACTTATCCATATTACGCCATCCCTTTATCATAAATATTGCGGATGATTTCTTCCGTGGAAGGTTCATTGATCTTAACATCCCTTACCTTATAGGCAGCCACAGTACGGGCAATTACCTGTGAAACAACCTCTTCATCATCACCGGTTATTGCGGTGAAGACCTGGTCCTTTTCATCCAGTTCCCATTTCACACCAAGATCGGTCGTCAATGCTTCAAGTCGGTTAATGTCACCTTTTTCAAGGAACTCAAAGCTGATTTCCTTCCCTTCTCCCCATTTTTCCTTCAAGCTTTTCAGGGCGCCATCATAAATGATGTTTCCTTCATCCAGCATGATTACTCGCTCACAGAGGGCCTCGATATCTGTCAGGTCATGGGTTGTAAGCAGGATCGTTGTATTGTATTTTTCGTTGATTTCCTTTAGAAACTCTCTGATTTTAAGCTTGACTAGTACGTCCAGCCCGATCGTCGGTTCATCCAGGAAAAGCAGCGGCGGATTATGAATCAGCGCGGCTGCAAGCTCACATCGCATCCTTTGCCCAAGCGACAGCTTCCTTACCGGCTTATCCAGCAGCGGTTCAATATCCAGTGTCTTGATAACATGGTCCATATGCTCGTTATAGTGGGCATCCGAGACCTTATAGACCTTTTTCAGGAGACGGAATGACTCCTGGACAGCAATGTCCCACCAGAGCTGTGAGCGCTGCCCAAATACGACACCGATTGTCTGAACAAATTTTTCCCGTTCCTTATGCGGGTTCATCCCATTAACAATGATCCCTCCGGAAGTCGGTGTCAGGATGCCAGTCAGCATTTTGATGGTCGTCGATTTACCAGCCCCATTTTCACCGATATAGCCGACCATCTCACCCTGCTTGACGGTAAAGCTGATATCGTTCACAGCCGGCAAAATTTTATAATTACGTGTAAAAAGGTCGCGAAAAGCCCCCGACAGTCCGGATCGGCTTGAATATGCCTTGAATTCTTTTCGCAGCCCGTTCACTTCAATGGCGTTCATATTTATTTCCTCCTTTATTCCCTCAAACAGTTTAGCCAATCTGATGCTGTAAAACAAATGCTATGCCTAAATTTTTTCATAAAGATAATCCTTCCTGTTTTTAGACAAGTGAAACAATCTATAAAAATGATAATTAATGATAAAATAAAAAAGCAGATACATATAGGAGGTTTTACCATGCAAAGAACCAATTCTGAACGAATACATAATGAAGCACTTGAACACATTGTCGGAGGCGTCAATAGCCCTTCCCGCTCTTTCAAGGCGGTTGGCGGCGGTGCACCCGTTGTAATGGAGCGCGCACAGGGGGCATACTTCTGGGATGTCGATGGCAATCAATATATCGATTACTTGGCAGCGTATGGTCCAATCATTACTGGACATGCTCACCCACACATAACGGAAGCGATCAAAAAGGCAGCCGAAACTGGCGTATTATTTGGAACTCCTACCCCTCATGAAGTCAAGTTTGCAAAAATGCTGAAAGAAGCCATGCCAGCTCTTGATAAAGTCCGTTTCGTCAATTCCGGCACAGAGGCTGTAATGACAACAATCCGTGTTGCCCGTGCCTATACTGGCCGTGATAAGATCATCAAGTTCGCAGGCTGCTACCATGGACATTCAGACCTTGTCCTTGTAGCTGCAGGTTCCGGCCCATCTACTCTAGGGACTCCTGACTCAGCCGGCGTTCCTAAAAGCATCGCCCAGGAAGTCATCACTGTGCCATTTAATGATATCGAACCGTTCAAGGAAGCTCTTGAAAAATGGGGAGACCAAATCGCAGCTGTACTTGTGGAGCCGATTGTTGGCAACTTCGGTATCGTCGAGCCGAAGCCAGGATTTTTGGAAGAAGTGAAGGAACTTACTCATAAGGCTGGAGCACTCATTGTTTTCGATGAGGTCATTACTGCTTTCCGCTTTATGTACGGAGGTGCCCAGGACCTTCTTGGAATCACTCCAGATTTGACAGCTATGGGAAAAATCATTGGCGGAGGATTACCAATTGGCGCTTACGGCGGCCGTGCTGAAGTCATGGAAAAGGTAGCTCCGCTTGGACCTGCATACCAGGCTGGAACGATGGCTGGCAACCCAGCATCAATATTATCAGGGATTGCCTGTCTTGAGGTTCTTAAGCAGGACGGTGTATATGAATACCTGGATCAACTCGGAGCAATGCTCGAGGAAGGTATTTCGGAATCCGCAAGCAAGCATGGAGTCCCTATCACAATCAATCGTTTGAAGGGCGCTTTAACCATTTACTTTACAGATGTAAAAATAGAGAACTATGAACAAGCGGAGAACACGGACGGAGAGATGTTTGCTCGTTTCTTTAACCTGATGCTCAAACAGGGAATCAATCTTGCACCTTCTAAATATGAAGCCTGGTTTGTTACGATTGCCCACACTGAGGAAGACATCGAGGCAACTCTCCATGCAGTTGATCAGGCATTTTATACAATGGCAAATGAATAATTATACAAGTTTTTATACATAACAGGAGCCGGGTTGGCTCCTGTTATTTTTTTACTTTTAAATGAAAACGGTTACATCGTCAGGCATATTTGAATAAAACTATTATCTATCCTATATTTACCGCTATCCAAAGTTTTGTATAAATAATTGATTTCTGAAAATTCTTATGATATGATTGTTTTTAACTATTCTTAAAACTCGCCATATACATGGCCACTTAATTCCTGCTTTAAAATCCCGTCAAAACAGTTTTACCCTCAAGTACAAAGCTATCAAACTATCTAACCATAGATTATTTTTCAGGAGGTGAACCGGCTTAAAGGATCCCCTTTTACAAGCCGAAACTTATGACATTACAATGGACCCCTTCCCAATTTAAAGATTTTTCAAGACACGAACATGATGCCTGCGGAATTGTGGCAAGCATAGAAAAAAAGAAGATCCCTACCCGAGAGAATATATTCCACTGTATTGATGGTCTTGTCACAATGAATCACCGTGCAGGTTTTATTAATGGCGAAGGTGATGGTGTAGGTATCCATATCGATATCCCTCGTGCAATCTGGAAGGAAAAGCTTTCTAACGCTGGAGTAGACCCTAGTGTGGTTGACACTGATCATTTTGTTGTCGGACATGTTTTTATTTCACGGACTGACCAGGCAAAGTCGATTCAGGATGAGCTTGAAGCAAAACTTGCGGATCAAGGCATGAAGCTTGTCTTTTCATCAGTAGATGTAACAAATTCAGAAGCACTTGGACCAATCGCCATCCAGGAAAACCCGGTATTCTGGCAGTTTGCTTGTCTTGCTGAACAGACAAACAGAGAGCTTTCCAGCAATTTGTTTAATATGATTGTAGATTTTGAGAAAAACGAACAGGTGCATGTGGCATCTTTAAGTCAGTATCATGCTGTTTATAAGGTTATGGGCGCCGGAGACATCCTGCCGAAATATTATCATGACCTGGCAAGCCCGCTTGTAGCATCAACAATGACTCTCGGACATAATCGCTACTCAACTAATACTCTATCAAGCTTTTTCCGTGTGCAGCCGTTCAGCATCCTCGGGCATAATGGTGAAATCAACACGATCGCCAGGCTCCGTGATGAGGCTCGCATGGTCAATGTACCGCTTGTAAAAGACGGCAGCGATTCACAGGATTTAAGCAGAACTCTTGAAACGTTTATCTGCCGTGACGGCTATTCGCTATTCGAAGCTATGGACATGATGTTCCCGCCGATCATCAATGAAATAAAGGCATATCCAGAACATCTGCAGGATTTATATACGTATATTCGCGAGGCATGGGGCCACTTTGCTCAGGGACCTGCGGGAATCATTTCACGATTTGGTGACGAAGCAGTATTCAGTGTTGATGCCCTTGGCCTTCGTCCGCTTTGGATGGTTGAAACGAACAGCTCTTATTTATTTTCTTCCGAACCAGGGATCATTCCTTCGACTGAATATACAGGCGATCCTAAGCCATTAGCTCCCGGTGAAAAAGTAGGTTTGAAGTGGAACGGCGACAACATTGAAGTCTACGAGCACTCACGGTTCCAGGGCGAGGTTTACAAGCGTTTTTCACAGCGACTTTCATTCGAAGAAGCGCGCCATCGCCTGGCAGGCCCTAAGCTTGCTAAAACCGTGACAATGACTCACCCAGATAAAATCCATAACGGCCAATACAAAGCATTCGGCTGGGAACGAGACCATGTCCAGCTAGTCGAACAGATGGCTGAAAAAGGTGCGGAACCAATCCGCTCACTTGGACATGACGCGCCACTGGCAGCATTGAATCCCGAAAGGAAAAATATTGCTGATTTTATCAAGGAAAGTGTCGCTGTTGTTACGAATCCGGCGATTGACCGAGATCGTGAAGCAGAGCACTTCTCTACAAGAACGGTACTAGGGAAACGTCCTTCCCTGTTCGGCAAAACCGAAACAGGCAAAGTGGTTGAATTGCTCACTCCTCTCCTTGTGGAAGGTAAAGCTGGCTACGAGGTTTCATTGCAGACAGCCCAGCCTAGCATGGACCAGGTCATCCAATGCTACCAGGATAATAAATTAGCTGCCTATCTTGAAACAGTATTCCGTAGCGAAGAAACTGTCAAAGAAGCGCTCGAACGGCTTGCTTCAGAAGCAGTTCATGCAGTAAAAGGCGGCAAGACACTTCTCGTTTTAGATGATGCAATGGCTCATCAGGAGAATGCATTATGGCTTGATCCGCATTTGGTTGTGTCTGTGATTGACCAGGCACTTGTGAAGGAAGGATTGAGACGCGATTGCTCGCTCTTGCTCCGTTCGGCTTCCCTTCGTTCGTTGCATGACATTGTCGTTGCACTCGGACTAGGAGCAGACGCGATCAGCCCTTACTATATGTTCATGACCGTGCTTGATGAGTCATTCACACCACTTGTCAATCTATACAGTGCATTGACAAAAGGGCTGGAGAAAGTCATTTCAACAATTGGCATCCATGAATTACGCGGATATGGCCGTTTATTTTCAGCAATCGGCCTGAACGATGAAGTCTCGGATTACTTGTCCATTGTCAACTTCTTCGGATCCAATGAACTTGCATATGATTTTGCAGCGATGAAAGAGGATGCGATTGCAAGGGCGGAAGAATTCCAGAATGAAAAAGAACGTATCGGAAAAACGTTCCACCTCTTCCCTCGTATCTGGAAGGCAATCGGTGAGGTTGCTTCTACAGGGGATTACAGTGTTTACCGTGAGAAAATTACCGAACAGGAAGAAAGCAATCCGACGACCATCCGTCATTTGACTGCCCTAAAAAAGGCTGACTCAACTTTTTCACCAACTGAAGTCGAAATCGGCGTTGGCGAGCATAGCCTTCCATTTGTTATCGCATCGATGTCTTTCGGATCGCAAAATGAAATCGCATTCCGTGCTTATGCTGAAGGAGCTGACCGTCTTAACATGATCAGCATGAATGGCGAAGGCGGCGAAATAAAGGATATGCTTGGCAAATACCCTCGTACACGAGGACAGCAGGTTGCTTCAGGACGTTTCGGAGTGAATGCTGAATTGCTGAACTCATCCAACCTGTTGGAAATTAAAATTGGCCAGGGAGCGAAGCCTGGTGAAGGCGGACACCTGCCTGGCTCAAAGGTTACAGCTAAAATAGCGGAAGCAAGGAACGCAACAATTGGTTCAGATTTGATTTCACCATCAAACAACCATGATATCTATTCAATCGAAGACCTGGCACAGATGATCCACGAACTCAAGACAGCCAATGACCAGGCTCGTGTAGCCGTTAAGGTACCGGTCGTTCCGAATATCGGTACGATTGCAGTCGGCATCGCGAAGGCAGGCGCAGACATCATTACGTTGAGCGGCTTTGATGGAGGCACAGGAGCAGCCCGTATCCACGCCCTTCAGTTTGTCGGCCTTCCAGCTGAAATTGGAATTAAAGCTGCACATAATGCCCTTTTGGAAGCTGGATTGCGTGACAATGTTGAGCTTTGGGCAGATGGCGGTGTGAAAAGCGCCCAGGATGTCATCAAGTACATGCTTCTAGGTGCAAACCGTGTTGGTTTCGGTACCTTATCCATGCTTGCGATCGGCTGTACGACTTGCCGTGGCTGCCACCTTGATACTTGCCATGTCGGAATCGCTACACAGATTGATTCTGAAGCACAGGCAAAGGAACATGGATTACGCCGTTTCGTACCGCGCCAATTCGATCTTGCGGTCCAGGGAATCATGAACTTGTTCACTGCTTTTGGAAATGAGCTGAAAGCTCTGGCAGCATCTGCAGGTATCAGTAATTTACAGGATGCAGTCGGCCGCTCAGACCTTTTGGAGCAAATCAAGGGAAAAGATCTGCTTGATTTGTCATACTTGCTGAAACCTTTGGAAATCGGTCAAATATCGTACCAGAAGGAAGCTGCTTCTGCGCTGGCATCGGCCCAGCTTCAGGTAGCTGCTGGAGCAGAGTATCTAGATGCGGTAGATGAAGAGCTTCACCAGTCACGTGAATTCTCGAGCGTTACCGCAGAACAGCGTGTACTTGCAAGCAGGGTTTCCTGCCACCGTGTCCGCGGACGATTAGACGGCTCATACAGAAAGCTTCAGCCAGTATCACTCAGATACAAGGGTTCTATCCTTGGTAATGGACTTGGAGCTTACAATACAGATGGCATTAACATTGAAATTGATGGCGGCAGTCAGGACGGTGTCGGAAAAACTTCCTTCGGCGGCACGATTCTGATTGCCAAATCACCTGGCAAGGATGGCGGCTTCTACAACGGTTCCGTTGGAAAAGGATTTGGCTACGGAGCTCAAAAAGGTCTGCTAGTAGCACAGGGAAATGCTGATGCGCGTGCTGGTATTCGCCTATCGGGTGCAGACATGATCATTGGCGGCCTTGTCAAAAACCCTATCCCAGAAAAGGAATACGGCAATATCGGTGCAAATGCCAATATTAAAGGCTTCGCATTTGAATACATGACAAATGGCCGCGGACTTGTCCTTGGAGATCCAGGGCCATGGATTTGCGCAGGTATGACCGGAGGTGTTGTTTACTTACGACACCAGCCAGAAATGGGACTGACGAAAGAAGCCATTTCCCGCCGGATCGCCAAAGGTGCGAAGGTATCCATCCAGACACTCTCCGCCAAAGGCATTCAAGATGTAAAAGAATTACTTAGCCAATACGTCGCCATGCTGGAACGCCATAGACAAAAAGACGAGGCAAGCGCTCTTGCACTTATGCTTGAGCATCCGGAGGATCACTTCATTCAGGTAGTACCGGTTAAAGAGCAAGCAGATCCTGCGGTTTCAACTGAATAATACTTTTATTAACGAAAAAAACGGCCTTTTTGGCCGTTTTTCAGTTTGTCGACAAATATTCAGTTCAGCCGATCAGTTATTGAAAACTTGTTGATTGGAGTGGAAGGCGCGCAGACTCCTGCGGGCTCAGCGGCCCGGGTGAGACCCCGCAGGAGCAAAGCGACGAGGAGGCTCACCGGACGCCCCGCGGAAAGCGAAGCGCCTTGAACGGAAATCAACAGCCCCATTTTCGAACCAGTCAAATAAAAAACGCCCGATTTGGCCGTTTTTTATTTATATTATTTTAAGGAAATCATTCCGTTAATAATTTAGCTCAAAATCAAACTTCATAATTAAATATGTAACCACTTACATTGAAAATAGGCTCGTATTTCGTAAATTTGTCGCTTGAACTTCTGCGCCAACCATTGTATAGTACATTATTGTTTAGTTTTTAACAAAATGGTTTAAAGTATAACGAATGGGATGTACGATCATCATCTCTAATGAAAGGAATTCACTCTCAATGAAACTTGGTGCCCGCATTTTAAAAACGGGAATAGCCATTATACTCGCTTTATTTCTGTCACAGATTTTTAACCTTCCGTCTCCTGTCTTCGCAGGAATCGCGGCGATTTTTGCCTTGCAGCCAACTGTTTACCGCTCTTATCTTTCTATTATTGAACATGTCCAGGGTAACTTAATCGGCGCAGCAACTGCGGTTGTGTTCGTAATGGCGTTCGGCAACAGTCATTTTATCATTGGCCTTGCTGCAGTGCTGGTCATCACGCTTAACTTGAAGCTAAAGCTTGAAAACACCATTTCCCTTTCGCTGGTCACATTGATTGCCATCATGGAAACGCCTGGTGAGGACTTTATCCAATTTGCACTGATTCGTTTTTCAACGATCATGCTAGGGGTCGTTTCAGCTTTTATAGTGAATCTTGTTTTCCTGCCGCCAAGATATGAAAATAAGCTTTACTACAAAAACACTATTTTATCAGAGGAAATTACAAAATGGATCAGGTTAAGTACGCGCCACGCTTCAGAGCACCAGCTCCTGAAGGCAGATATTGAAAAAATGCGCGAAGGCCTCATCAAGCTTGACCAGTTGTACCTGATGTACAGAGAAGAACGTGATTATTTTAAAAATAACAAGCTCGCCAAATCCAGAAAGCTTGTTATCTATAGACAAATGATCAACACAACAAAAAAATCTTTGGAAACCCTGAAAAGGCTGCATCGCTATGAAAATGAATTCAACCAGATGCCGATCGATTTTCAGGACGTTCTCCAGCATCAGCTTGATTGCCTGATTAATCACCATGAACAAGTCATGTTGAAGTTCGCGGGTAAAATCCGCGCTGAAGCCTCATACATGGAAGGCGAGGTCTGCCTGAACAAGAAACAGCTGTTTGATCTGTTTTTAGCGCAAAAAAAAGATCTTGCAGAAACGAACAGCCAAATGTTATACCATGTCATGCAGCTTGTTTCCATTATCATGGAATACGGGGAGAATGTGGAGCATCTCGACACACTTATTACAAGCTTCCAGTCTTACCATAAAGACGATAACAATGTGAGTATTGAACAAAAGACAGAAATTTAAAAGCAGCTGGTTTATCAGCTGCTTTTTCGTTTGCCTTATAATCGCTAATTCTTCATCCTCGGATCCAACGCATCCCTTAGTCCATCGCCCATCAGGTTAAAACCAAGAACCGTCAGCATAATGGCCAAGCCAGGGAATATCATTGTCCAAGGGGCTTGAATCATGAACTGTTTTGCATCAGCAAGCATCTTGCCCCATTCAGGGTTCGGTGCTTCTGCCCCTAGACCCAAGAAGCCCAATGCGGCTGCTTCAATGATTGCAGTCGCAATCGCAAGTGTACCCTGAACAATGATTGGAGCCATACTGTTAGGCAGGATATGCCGGAATAAAATCCTGCTGTCCTTCATCCCGACAGCCTTGGCGGCCATGATATACTCTTCTTCCTTTACACTGAGCACCCTGGAACGAATCAGCCTTCCGAAGGTCGGTATGTTTATGATAGCAATTGCAATCAACGCGTTGCGGAGCGATGGTCCAAGCACAGCTACGATCGCAATCGCAAGCAGGATGCTAGGAAAGGCAAGCATGATATCAAAAATCCTGGAGATAATGGAATCTACCCATCTTCCATAGTAGCCTGCAAGTATTCCGAGAAGACAACCAACGATAATCGAGCCCATTACGGAAAATGTTCCTACCCATAATGATATTCTTGCACCGTAGATAACTCTCGAAAGGATATCCCGGCCAAAATCATCGGTCCCAAACCAGTGTTCAGCTGAAGGAGCCTGGAGGCGCACTGACATTTTCTGGTCATTGATTCCTTCTGGAGCAATCAGCGGGGCAAATACTGCAAGCATAATAAAAAACAAAACGATAAATGTACCCACAAGTGCCAATTTATTCTTCTTGAAACTATACCATGCTTCTGCCCAGGGAGACGCCACTTTTTCTTCTACCTGCATGGTAGGCGGCTGTATTTGTTTTTGAGTTGAAATCTCCATCTAAATCTCCCCTTTCATCACCGGTATTTGATCCTTGGATCAATTGCTGCGTACAATAAATCAACGACAAGATTGATCAACACAAAGAGCAATGCAATGATTAAGATTCCTGACTGGATTACCGGATAGTCTCGATAATTGATCGCTTCGTAAATGTATCTGCCAATACCCGGCCAGCTAAAGATTGTTTCCGTTAAGATTGCACCGCCAAGCAGGAGACCTGTTTGCAATCCGATAATCGTCAATACAGGAATGACAGCATTTTTCAGGGAGTGCTTATAGACAACCCAGAACATGCGCAACCCTTTCGCCCTTGCTGTCCTGATAAAATCAGAACGCATC
>NZ_JBAVFI010000456.1:0-3207 GCF_049588175.1 Mesobacillus sp. | reverse complement strand
TTTTAATAAGATGGAAGATGTATTACATAACTCATTGAATACATACATAGGAGGAGAACGATGAAGAAGCATTGGAAGAAGAGAATTGTACCGATTGTCGTATCTGTTACCTTAGCCGCTAGTATGATTTCTCCAATTTTGACATCTGCACTTGGCAGTTTCGATTTAAAATCTACCATTGTCCAACTTCCGATTAACCAGTATCAGGCTGATATAGCACCTGGTGTGATGGAGAAGCATTATAGCTTCGAGGGAAAAGAAGGAAAGAAGATTGAGAGTTTTGTAGTGGAAGTGGATATGCAAAATCCAAGTGTATCCATTGAAGCTGGCACGCCAAATGATGGAACAGCTTTCGGGCTGCAGCCTGTCAGGCAGCAGGCAAGTGCCGCTAATAAAGAAAACCATCAGGTAGTGGCTGCTGTAAATGCGGATTTCTACAATATGGCCACGGGTGAACCCTTAGGCTACGTTTATAAAGATGGACAAGCGGTTAAAGATAAATCCTCTTCTGGACAAGAATTTTTTGCGATTAAAAAATCCGGGGAAGCAGTCATTGGCACTCCAGCCGAATTTGAAGCAATGAAGGATCAAATTGAGGAAGCTTTAGGCGGAAATGCGATTCTTGTAAAAAACGGCCAAGTCTATCAAACTCCACAAACAGGAGCGGAGAAAGAGCCGAGAACAGCAGTTGGAATCAAGGCAGACGGTGATGTGTTTTTCGTTGTAATTGATGGCCGGCAAGAGCCTTATTCTGCGGGAATCTCTATGCCTGATTTAGCCCAGCTAATGATCGACATGGGTGCAGTCAGTGCATTGAACCTGGACGGTGGCGGATCGTCGACCTTCACGACTCGTCAATTGGGCGGGGATCAGCTCGAAGTGGACAATAGACCATCAGACCGTACAGAAAGAAGTGTAGGGAATTCGTGGCTGATTGTCTCAGCGGAGCCATCAGACCATGTGTTTGCTTCTGCGCATATTGAACCTTACGACAATTCGTTTACCCCAGGCTCAACGATCACTTTCAGCGCAAAGGGAAGGGACAAATCAATGGCCCCAGCACCTTTGCCTGAGTCAGGGCTAACGTGGGAATTATCAGATCCAACATTCGGTGAAATCGCTGAGTACGGTACATTTGTATCGAACGGGAAAACAGGTCAATTTAATGTTCTGCTAAAGCTTGATGGGAATGAGGTTGGAAAAAGCATCATCGAAATCGCACAGCCTGATCAAATGTCTTTTTCTGCAGCTGAATTAACTGCAGCACGGAACAGCGCAATCAATCTAGGTTTGTTCACCAAGTTTGAAAAGCGGGAAGTTGCTTGGAAATTAGAAGATATCGAGTTTGATATCCCAGAAGGAATGGGAACGATTGATGAAGCTGGGGTTCTTCATACTGGGGATCAAAATGTTACAGGCATGGTAACTGCTCGACTAAAGGGGACAAACCTTTCAACTCAAATGAAGGTTTCTGTAGGTAAGCTTCCTGAGGTAATGTACGATTTTGAAGGGAACCTTGGTACATGGAAAACCTCTACAGCAAACCGCGGCGAAAAAGGGTCTCTTAGTTTATCGAAATATCCAGCTCCAGTACGCTTCGGAAACCAGTCGTTAAAAATGGATTTCGATTTCACGAATTCGCCGATTGGAACGACGCTCGGAGTTTACGCAGGTCCAGGTGTAAATACACCAATCGAAGATAACCCTACGGGAATAGGAATGTGGGTGTATGGCACACCAGAAGCCCAAGGCTACTGGCTGAGAATGATGATTATGGATGGAAATAATAAGGCGCAAACGATAAATCTGACACAAGAAGTTCCGGGGATCGATTGGACTGGCTGGAAGTACATCGAGGCAGAAATACCCGCAACCTTTAAAGGACCATTTAAGATCTCCGGTACACAAGCTGTTCGCATGATGTCAACGAAATCTGGAATCACCGGTCCAATGACAAAAGGTTCGATTTATATTGATAATATCAGGGCCGTTTATGGTGAGAAAATGGATGATTTATACCCGCCTGAAATCACTTCCATAAACGTGGAGGGCAAGAATTTTACCACCAATGCAGTCAACCTTAAGGCAGAAGTTAATGAATATCAAGATGATCCATTTAAAACGGGAATCGATTGGGAAAAAATCAATGTTTTTGTAGATGGAAAAAATTATTCTGATTCAGAAGGACATTTTTCCTATGACATGGACGGATCTCTTTCATTGAGCGGTTTGAAATGGGCAGATGGTACTCACAAGGTCACACTGATGATTCCTGATCAATTTGGAAACCAGGCGATCAAGACGGTTTATTTTACCGTAAATACAGGCTCGGCAAAAATTGACCTAGTCGGTGAGGAACAGTCATTTCTGGGTGATGTGTACAGTCTTGGCGTCAAGGCAACGAATCCAGCTGAAATTACTGGTTCCACAATGAACATCCAGATTGATAAAAACTTCCCGGTGGAGGATGTTCAATTTGCCGACGAATTCAAGAATAGTACATCTAACTATGATGCAGAAACTGGAATCCTTTCGCTGAATTTGGTGAATAGCACTGCAACTGTAGCTTCAGCCGAGGCAGCTGAGATTAAAATCAGAGTTCCAGCATCTACGAAGGAAGCCAGCAAGCTAACTTATGAAATTATAGATGCAGAGCTTAAGTTAAATTCTCCCAAAGAAGAAAGCTTCGTTTCCACCTATTCAATGGTGCCTGCAAGTGTCGAAGTAAAGGGAGCCTTCAATGTCGAAGGGGAAGCGATCCTGATTGGCAAGCCATCCATTTTCACTGTGAAAAATAATGAAAATGAAGCCGCAAAAGACGTGGAAGTCTATGCAACAATCGATGGCAGCAACGAACCAGTATTATTAGGGAAAACCGATACCGAGGGAAAGATAACAGTAGATTCGATTACGAGTGAAGTGAAAAAAATCGCGATCTACGCAGTTAAGGATGGAAAATATTCATTTAAATGGAACACACAAACATATCCGGGACTGGCGGCTGCTGCTGAAATTAAAAACATCCTTTCGACACCAACAGCTGATCCTTATAAGGAAAAGGTGTTTACCTGGATGTCGAGTCCATTAGCCAACGATGAAACTTTTGTTCAATATGCAAGAAAGCAGGATTATGACAGGAAGGGCGAAGGCGGACTGGAAACTGTCGCAGGATCTTCAAGCAATCAGGTATTTTCTGGTGAGCAGGAC
>NZ_JBAVFI010000455.1:0-7220 GCF_049588175.1 Mesobacillus sp. | reverse complement strand
CATTATACATTTGCCCATAGGCTCAGGCAACTCTCAAATAAGAAAAGCGCAAGCGCCTTGGTCAGCCCCGACAAGCGCTGGCCGACTAAAACCGCCACGTCCTGTGGCAACGTCGGCACTAGTACATCCTGTACGTCGAAGGTCCGACCAGTGAAGTCGTTCTTTGACTTCATTGGGCGGACCGAAACCGAAATGTGTAGCCGACTGACCAGAAACGGAGAAACTGGAGACTCCGCCGGCAGAAGCAAAAAGCGCTTCTTTGTCAGAGTCTCCAGTTTCTGCGTTTCTGGGCAGTCGGCTACACATTTCGGTTTCGGTCCGCCCAATGAAGTCAAAGAACGCCTTCACCGTTTGGCCCTTCGACGGACAGGACGTCCTAGTGCCGACGTTGCCGCAGGACGCGGCGGTCTTAGTCGGCCAACGCTTGTCGGGGCTGACCAAGGCGCTTGTGCTTTTCTTTTAGGAATGGTTTAGAGCGATTTGAAATAGGATAGTTTAAAAAGGATGGGCAGAAGACTGATTTTGGATTTTGTCGAAGCAAACTGTTTGACATAGGCCTAAAGAGTTGGTAAATTTTAATAAAACCAATTAAGATAGTCGGATTAAAGTAAAAAGGGGTGGGTAAAATGGTACGCATTGCAAATTCAATAACAGAGCTTGTTGGCCAGACACCAATTGTGAAATTAAACAGACTTGTTGATGATCAAAGCGCCGATGTTTACTTGAAGTTAGAATATATGAATCCTGGCAGCAGTGTAAAAGACCGTATCGCTCTTTCGATGATTGAGGATGCTGAAGCGAAAGGCTTGTTGAGGCAGGGAGATACAATCATCGAACCTACCAGCGGGAATACGGGAATCGGCCTGGCGATGGTGGCTGCAGCGAAAGGCTATAAAGCGATTCTTGTCATGCCGGAAACGATGAGCATGGAGCGCAGGAATTTGCTTCGCGCCTATGGAGCCGAACTTGTATTGACTCCTGGTCCAGAAGGTATGGGCGGTGCGATCCGAAAAGCAGAGGAATTGTCTAAAGAACATGGCTACTTCGTGCCGCAGCAATTTGAAAATGCTGCAAACCCTTCGATTCATGAAAAAACAACTGGACCTGAGATTGTGGAGCAGATGGGTGACCAGCTCGATGCCTTCATTTCGGGGATTGGAACAGGCGGAACGATTACCGGTGCAGGAAAAGTTCTTCGTGAAAAATACCAGGATATTAAAATCATCGCGGTTGAGCCTGCTGACTCACCTGTTTTATCAGGCGGAAAGCCTGGACCTCACAAAATCCAGGGAATCGGCGCTGGCTTCATCCCAGGAGTCCTTGATACAAATGTGTACGACGAAGTCATCAAAGTAGAGAATGAGCAGGCTTTCGAATACGCCCGCCGCGCGGCAAAGGAAGAAGGCATCCTAGGCGGAATTTCCTCTGGAGCAGCCATCTATGCAGCTTTAGAAACGGCGAAAAAGCTTGGCAAGGGCAAGAAAGTACTCGCAATCATCCCAAGCAATGGCGAGCGCTACCTGAGCACACCGCTTTATCAATTCGAAGAATAAATTGTTTTGAAAGAGGCAGGCATAAAAGCTTGTCTCTTTTTTTATGGAATGAATTAGGAAGAATTCAACATACACAAGGCAACTAGGAGAAAATTGAGTTCAACCAGAAGAACGTTCTATGAACTGGAATTTAATGTTGAATGAAGTCCATTAAAGAATTCAATTTAATGTAAAAATTTGATGAAAACCCTTCAATTTTAACCATTTAAAAATGAAAGCGGGCTCTCCATCATGTATGATGGAAAAAGAGAAAAAAATAGGAGTGAAGAGCTTGCCGAGCTATAGCATTCAATCATTAACAATTCCTTATACAGCTTCACGTTTTTTTCATCAATACGATTATATTGCAAAGCAATACAATGAGCATATTATCCTGGAAAGCGGAAGGGGCGGCCGTTATAGCGTTGCTGCCTTCGATCCGAAGATTATTTTTTCAGGGAAAAATAATAGATTGACGATTACAAAGGATGGAGCTTCAGTTGAGCTTGAGGGGAATCCTCTTGAATTAATGAAGATTCAAATGGAAGAATATCAGGTTCCTGAAATAGATGATCTACCGGATTTTCAGGGCGGAGCGATTGGCTACCTTAGCTATGACTATGCCCGTTATATTGAAAAATTACCATCCATGGCCAAGGACGATTCGGGGATTCCTGAAGTGTATTTTCAGCTTTTCTATGACTGGTTTGTATTTGATCATCAGACTGAGCAGCTGTGGCTGATGGCGCTTGCTGAAGCTGGCCAGGAGGAGCAGGCAGAGAACAGGTTATCTGAATGGAAGCAGAGATGGGAAGCAAAAATCCCTGCACTAACAGAAATGGTATACATGCCTGCTGATAGTAGCTTAGAAGTTTCCATGGATGAGGCTGAATTCATAGAGGCGGTTGAGAGGGTCCAGCAGTATATCTCGCAGGGGGACGTTTTCCAGGTGAATCTGTCCGTAAGGCAGTCAAAGCCGATTGAAACGGAAGCGATGGAGGTTTACAGACAGCTCCGCACCCTGAACCCTTCGCCGTATATGGGTTATCTGCATACGCCGGGTTTCCAGCTCGTCAGCGGTTCGCCTGAACTTTTAGCAAAAATAAAAGGTTCGGAGGTAAGCACAAGGCCGATCGCTGGTACAAGATCTAGAGGCAGGACGAATGAAGAGGATCTGCATCTTGCCAATGAATTGATCAACAATGAAAAAGAGCGTGCTGAACATGTGATGCTTGTGGATCTCGAAAGGAATGACCTTGGAAGAGTGTGCAAGTATGGGACTGTTGAAGTCAATGAATTCATGGCGATTGAAAAATACTCCCATGTCATGCACATCGTTTCGAATGTGAGAGGGGAACTTGCTGAGGGTGAAGACTGGTTTGGTGTTGTCAATGCGGTATTCCCAGGTGGGACAATCACTGGGGCTCCAAAGGTGCGGACGATGGAAATCATTGAGGAACTCGAGCCGGTTAGGCGCGGACCATATACTGGATCGCTTGGCTGGGTCGGTTTTAACGGTAATATGGAATTGAACATTATCATCAGGACGATGCTGGTCAAGGATGGCAAGGCACATGTCCAGGCGGGTGCTGGTGTTGTTATTGACTCCATTCCCGCAAATGAGTATAAAGAATCCTTAAAGAAAGCAATTGCGCTTTGGAAGGCAAAAGAGCTTGCGGAGGGTCAAGTATGATTTTAATGATCGATAATTATGATTCGTTCACATACAATCTTGTTCAATATTTAGGTGAGATGGGTGAGGAGCTTAAGGTCATCCGCAATGACCAGACTACGATTAAAGGCATTGAGGAATTGAAACCTCAGTTCCTGATGATTTCGCCTGGGCCATGCAGCCCTAATGAGGCGGGCATCAGTCTTGAGGCGATCGAAAATTTTGCTGCGAAGACGCCGGTTTTCGGTGTATGCCTTGGCCATCAGTCGATTGCTCAGGTATTTGGCGGCGAGGTTGTCCGTGCGGAAAGGTTGATGCACGGGAAAACCTCCATGGTTTATCATGACGGCAAGACGATTTTTGCTGGACTGGAAAACCCATTTCCTGCAGCGAGGTACCATTCACTGATTGTAAAGAAAGACAGCCTTCCTGATTGTCTTGAAGTATCGGCTTGGACAGAGGAAGGCGAAATCATGGCCATCCGCCATAAAACCCTGCCTGTTGAGGGAGTCCAGTTCCATCCTGAGTCCATTTTGACTACATCAGGAAAGCAGCTGCTAAGGAACTTCATCTCGTTTTATAAATCAGCGCAAATGGAAGTTAAACTGTAATGTACGTATATATCAATGGGCAATTTGCCAAAAAGGAAGAAGTCATGATTTCTCCTTTTGACCATGGATTTTTATATGGCCTTGGAGTCTTTGAAACCTTTCGCATCTACAACGGCCACCCGTTTTTACTAGATGACCACCTGGAGCGGCTGAATGCCGGTATGAAGACGCTTAATATCGATGCAGCTTTTAGTCGTGAGGAAGTTTTAAAGATCTTAAAGGAGCTTTTAGCTAAGAATAGGTACAAGCACGCTTACATTCGTTTAAATGTATCGGCAGGCAACGGGGAAATCGGCTTGCAAACTGAGAGCTATACTGAGCCGAATGTCATTGTGTTTCCAAAGCCTCTTTCTCCTCCCGTAGAGATGGCCGAGAAAATGGCAGTGCTTTTAGATATAAAACGGAACACTCCCGAGGGCGGGGAGAGACTTAAATCCCATCATTACCTGAACAATGTGCTCGCAAAGCGGGAAATTGGGAACGCCCCGGATATGGAAGGCGTTTTTCTGACCCAAGAAGGCTTTTTATCAGAGGGGATTGTTTCGAATATATTTTGGTACAAAGACGGCATCCTGTTCACCCCTGCCATTGAAACAGGCATTTTGAACGGAATCACCCGCAGGTTCGTCATTGCGCTGGCCCGTGAGGCGGGTCTCACGGTTCGTGAAGGCTTTTACAAACAGGAAGAAGCAGAAGCGGCCGATGAGATTTTTCTAACAAATTCAATTCAGGAAATCGTCCCTGTCACCAGTTTTTCAGGAACGGATTACCCGGGAAAAGAAGGGCGTATCGTAAAAGCATTATATAAACACTATGAAGCTCATCGTGAAACACTTTGGAGCAGAATACAGTTGGGAGGGATCGTGAATGATTAAAGAGCAATCAACCTTGATAAAAGCAGGACAGTATACACTGGATTATGCCAATAAGACGTTAATCATGGGAATCCTGAACGTGACTCCGGATTCTTTTTCAGACGGCGGCAAGTATAACCACTTAGAAAATGCTGTACAGCATGCAAGGCAGATGATTGAGGATGGAGCGGATATTTTAGATATCGGCGGAGAATCAACAAGGCCTGGATATGAACGAATTTCGGATGCTGAGGAGATATCGAGGGTAGTACCTGCGATTGAGGCGATCACAAAGGAACTGCATATCCCAATCTCCATTGATACGTATAAATCAGAGGTTGCTAAAAAAGCAGTTGAAGCTGGAGCGGTCATCATCAATGATATTTGGGGAGCGAAGGCAGACCCGGAAATTGCCGATGTAGCTGCTGAAACTGGCGTGCCGATCATTTTGATGCATAACAGGAACGACCGTGATTATTCGAATTTTATCAGAGATGTTTTGAATGACTTGTACGAAAGCATCACGATTGCCAAAAAAGCAGGTGTGAAGGACGACCAAATCATCTTGGATCCTGGAATTGGTTTTGCGAAGGACTTGCCGGAAAACCTTGAAATGATGCGCCATCTTGGTACGCTCGTTTCACTCGGTTATCCTGTGCTGCTCGGAACTTCGAAAAAATCGATGATTGGCGGTGTGCTCGATCTCCCAGTTTCAGAAAGAACCGAAGGCACTGGGGCAACAGTTTGCTTCGGAATTCAGCAAGGCTGCCAGATCGTCCGAATTCACGATGTGAAGGAAATGTCCCGCACGGCTAAGATGATGGATGCTCTCATCGGAAAGGGTGATTTCAGTGGATAAGATTCATGTAAACCAAATGGAGTTTTATGGCTACCATGGAGTATTTCCTGAGGAAACAAAACTGGGCCAGCGCTTTGGCGTTGATTTAACAGTAGAACTGGACCTGTCGAAAGCGGGGAACAGTGACAATCTTGAGGATTCCGTCAATTATGGCGAGCTCTATCAGGTCTGCAAAGAAATTGTTGAAGGTGAACCATATAAATTGGTCGAAGCAGTTGCTGAAAAAATCGCTGGTATGATCCTTGAGCGTTTTTCTAGCGTTGAAGCATGTCATGTTAAGGTAATCAAGCCTGACCCGCCAATTCCTGGCCATTACAAGTCAGTTGCAGTCGAAATCACAAGGAGCAGATAAGAGTGGAAAATCAGGCGTATATAGCATTGGGATCCAATATGGGTGACCGGTATGAATATTTGAAGAAAGCAATTCTCCTCCTTGAAAGCCACGAAGAAATCACAGTGGCAAATACTTCTTCAATATATGAAACAGATCCGGTGGGCTTCACGGACCAGGATCAATTTTTAAATATGGCGGTACAAGTCTCTACGAGCTTAAAACCGCTTGAGCTTTTAGATGAATGCTTGAAAATCGAAGAAAAACTTGGGAGAAAAAGGGAAATCCGTTGGGGTCCACGAACTTTAGACCTTGACATTTTGCTGTATAATCATGAAAATATTGAAACAGAGAAGCTTACAATACCGCACCCTCGGATGAGCGAACGCGCGTTTGTAATCCTTCCATTGCTAGAAATGGACCCGAATCTCATGCTTCCCACCATGGAGAAGCCTCTGAAAACCTGGTTACAAAGTATACCTGATAAAGAAGGAGTACGAATATGGAAGCAGAAAAATGGGGAAGACGTATTCGCGCTTATCGAAAACTGAAGGGTTTTACACAAGAAAGCTTCGCAAAAGAGCTAGGGATATCGGTTTCGATATTAGGTGAAATCGAACGGGGCAACAGGATGCCTGATGACAGCTTGATTGTTGAAATAGCGGAATTTCTGGATGTTAGTATAGATGAATTAAGCCCACAGTAATGTTTTTATATAGTAATAAGATGCTATAAGGAGGAATCCCATGCTTAAGATTGGCGATATTGAAATGAAAAACCAAGTCGTCCTTGCACCAATGGCTGGCATCTGCAACTCAGCATTCCGCCTTACAGTCAAAGAATTCGGCGCTGGACTGGTATGTGCCGAAATGGTAAGTGACAAAGGAATCGTTTCTCAAAATGGTAAAACATTGGATATGTTATATATAGATGAACGCGAGAAGCCGCTGAGCCTTCAGATTTTCGGCGGTGAGAAGGAAACGCTTGTTCAGGCGGCGCAATACGTGGATAAGAATACAAATGCTGATATCATTGATATCAACATGGGCTGCCCGGTACCAAAAATCACGAAATGTGATGCAGGAGCAAAATGGCTGCTTGATCCAAACAAAATCTACGAAATGGTATCGGCTGTAGTTGATGCAGTTGAAAAACCAGTTACCGTTAAGATGCGTATGGGCTGGGATGAGGATCACATTTTTGCGATTCAAAATGCTCAGGCAGTTGAACGTGCTGGCGGTAAAGCAGTAGCTCTTCACGGACGCACAAGGGTTCAAATGTATGAAGGACATGCAAACTGGGATATCATTCGTGATGTAAAGCAGGCAGTGAACATTCCTGTTATCGGCAACGGTGATGTT
>NZ_JBAVFI010000454.1:0-9140 GCF_049588175.1 Mesobacillus sp. | reverse complement strand
ATTACCTTTTTCTAAAGCCTTCTTCTTCTAAATACTGCTTGGCTTCATTATAAGAAAGGAATGTTCCATCGAGATTCAATCCAGCGTATACATTCCACATATCATCTTCATTCACGAGAATCAGTGTATGATTTTCTGAATTAATCCAGCGTTCCTCTTCATTGTCCTCAATAATTGCAGACTCTGCATCTGTGTTGGGAGAAAGGGATTTTATGGATTGACGGATGATTGTCTTAAGTTCTTCTGATGAAAAGTCTCTGATATTTACCATCCCTTTAGAATCCATATCATATCCGCTTAAAAATTCTGCATATACGAATCCATTTCCATTTTGGTGCAAATGATAAACTACATTTTTCTTTTCGTAAATACTTCCTTCAAAATGGAAATTGACACGTCCTAATGATACGTTCTTGCGTTCAAGCTCGGGGAAAGTTTCAATGATTGCAATTTTTTCTTCAAAAGTCAGCATATTGCCTCCTGCTAATAACAAATTTTCTTTACTGTTCATTATACCATTGGTTTAATGCTGTACAAAACTCCCTATTGCAAGCATAAAATTATGTTACACAAGTCAAATTAATATATAATTAAGTTACATAAGGAGGTGAATTTTTTGAAAAGTGTAGGCGCAATAAAAGAAAAGTGGCAAATCAGCAAAATGAAAGAGTATTTAGAGGAACATTCTGCAAGGGATTATTGCTTATTTTTACTGGGAATCAATACCGGCATAAAGCTGCAAGAATTGATGCATCTTCGCGTTCACGAAGTCAACGGTGCAGACGGAGAAATTACAGAAATTCTGTCCCTTCCCCAATACCACAGTCCTCCTGTTTACCTAAATCGCACAATAAGAAATATCCTAAAAAAATATATAAATGAAAATTCGCTAATTGATACGGACTATCTATTTAAGTCACGCAAAACAGGTGAGCCAATCACCAGGCAGCAAGCCTATCGAATCATTAACGCTGCCGCAAAAGAAGCAGGAATCGAAGAGGCTGTTGGCATGACCACTCTCCGGAAGACTTTTGGATACCATGCTTACATTCAAGGCATTGCCATTTCACTCATTCAAAAGCGGCTGCACCATGCCTCTCCATCGGAAACGATTCATTTTATAGGAATTGACAGCCATTTAGAAAAAATTAAATTAAACGTAGATCTTTAAGGGGGAGTTTTTATTGCAGGAACCAATATTAAGCACGGATTCATTCATTTTATTATCTGCCATTTTATTCATCGTCGGAGTATTGACCACAAGGTTTTCCACCAGGCTGGGCGTACCATCCCTAATCCTTTTCATGTTGGTTGGCATGGTAATGGGGAGCGATGTGCTTGGGATTATTTATTTTGATAATGCAGCCCTGACTCAGTTGATTGGTGTAATCGCCCTTGTGATTATTTTGTTCGAAGGCGGTCTTCAAACCAACTGGAAAGATGTCCGTCCAGTAATCATTCCCTCTTTATCACTTGCTACCATCGGTGTCTTGCTCACCTCCGGAATTGTTGCTGTTGCAGCAAATATGATTTTAGGTTTGGATTGGCTGGAATCGATCTTATTTGGAGCCATCGTCGGTTCAACGGATGCTGCAGCCGTATTTGCTGTCCTTAAGGGACAAAATATATCTTCAAAGCTGGGTTCTACACTAGAAGCAGAGTCGGGGTCAAACGATCCGATGGCAGTCTTCTTGACTGTGGCGATGATTGAGCTAATCACTCTTCCTGAAGCAAGTATCCTGAACTTAATCGGAGATTTCTTTTTGCAAATGGGACTGGGTGTCTTACTGGGGATGATATTAGGTAAAATAGCGATTGCCTCACTTAATTCCATCAATCTTGATTCTAGTGGACTTTATCCCGTTTTTGCGACTGCTTTTGCCTTGCTAACCTATGGTATTACTGCATTTGTGAACGGCAGCGGACTGTTGGCAGTCTATATTGCAGCGATCATGATTGGCAACGCGGAGATAGCATACAGACATTCTATCTTCCGTTTTTCAGAAGGATTTGCCTGGATGATGCAGATCCTCATGTTTGTCATTCTTGGCCTCCTTGTATTCCCTTCAGAACTTTTCACTCCTGCCATTCTTATACAAGGAATCCTATTATCAGCGATTCTCATGTTAGTGGCAAGGCCGGTGGCAGTCTACCTGTCCACAATAAATATGAATTTCACTAACAAAGAACGAATTTTCCTTTCCTGGGCAGGCCTGAAAGGTGCTGTTCCCGTTGTCCTTGCAACCTTTCCTTTATTGGCAGGAATAGACGGCAGCCATCAAATCTTTAATGTCGTATTCTTCGTTGTTTTGACGAGTGCCCTAATTCAGGGGGCAACCATTCCATATGCTGCTGCTAAGCTCGGGTTGAACGGACCTAAGAAAACCGCTCCTATGCAGTCGCTTGAACTAATATCGCTAGGAAAAGCAGATGCAGAAATGATCGAGTACGAAATAGAAAGTGACAGCGCCATTATCGGAAAAACTTTGGCACATATCCCCTTTCCTGAAGGCTCGCTCGTCAACGCAATCATCCGTAAAGGAAAGCTCATTGCACCAACAGGAAATACAAACATCATGGCAGGAGATTTTCTTTACATTCTATCAGCCAGAAAAAATAAGTCACATCTAAAAAAGATTTTGAAGGAAAAAGCCGTTTATAAACAAAATGTTATGGACTTAAAATGAAATAAAACCAGTGAGCAGCCGTTCTCACTGGTTTTTGATTTTTTATGCTTTAATTTTTTCAATGAACATTGTCTGCATTTCTTTGAGGATTTCTTTGTATTGATATTCATCCAGTATCGTTGCCTGCAAAGTAACTCCAATTACCATTGCCCAAAAGATATCAGCATACATCTTAGCTTCAATTCCTTTATTGAACTCACCTGCTGCTTGCCCTTCTTCTATGATGCCCGTCAGCAAAGTAACAAAGAAATCTTGATAGCGAGCCGTCAGCGCTTTTTTTAATTCTGATTTTCTTGTGGAGTACAGCCTGAATTCATAATGCACAAGCGCGTAATCTTTGTTCTCTTCGTCGTTTGGATCATTGTCTAAATATGCATTAATCAAGAAATTCAGCTTATCCAAAGCAGATTTACATTTTGCAATCTCCCTGGTGAACTTGGTACCAGATTCATTAGTCTGACTCTCCATGAGAGCAAGGTAAATCTCATCTTTACTCTTAAAGTAATTATAGATTGCACCCTTGCTGATCCTTGAATGAGAGACGATATCATCAACTGTCGAAGCTTCGAATCCCTTTTTAGCAAAACAGGCATGCGCGCTCTGCAATATTTCCTGCCGTTTCTTTTCTTTATATTCATCCGAAACAATTGGCGCCATTTTTATAACCTCTTTTTCTGACTGATAATCTGCCTTCGAGATTTATAATTTATATACCCTGCTATACTTATTTTCAAGGTACTGTACGAGATAATTTGCATTAAGCTCTTCTCCCGTAGCCTTAACAATTAATTCATTAGGTGTGTATAGCATGCCATACTGATGGATATTTTCCTTCAGCCATTGCTGGATCACACTGAAGTTCCCTTTTTCGATGCTGTCATAAAAGTTAGGAACATCCTGCTGGATCTTATGCAGGATTTGTGCGGCATAGAGATTCCCGAGTGAATAAGAAGGGAAATAGCCGAAGCCGCCGAACGACCAGTGAATATCCTGAAGGACGCCTTCACTGTTGCTGGCAGGTGTAATGCCCAGATATTCATTCATCTTCTCGTTCCAGATCGCTGGCAGGTCACGCACCTCGATTTCGCCGGCGATCAACGCCTTCTCAATTTCATATCGAACCATAATATGCAGATTATATGTCAGCTCATCAGCTTCCACTCTTATAAAAGAAGGCTCGACTGCATTTACGGCACGATAGAACTCATCTAACTCTACCCTGCCTAACTGCTCAGGGAAATACTCTTGAAGCGTTGGGTAAAAATACTTCCAGAATTCCTCGCTGCGTCCGACCATATTTTCAAGGAAGCGTGATTGTGATTCATGGATTCCGAAAGAAGCTCCCTCCTGGATGACAGTGTCTTGGTATTCCGGATTGATGTTTTGTTCATAAATGCCATGTCCGGCTTCATGGATTGTTCCGAAGATTGCGGAACGGACATTTTTTTCCAGATACCTGGTCGTAATCCTTACATCACCGGTGTTAACCGTCTGAGCAAAAGGATGAACAGTTTCATCCAGTCTGCCGGCTTCCATATCGAATCCGATGAGCGGGAGGATGTAACGATTAAATTCTTTTTGCTTCTCCACGGAAAATGGCTGGCCAAAAATTTCAGCAGAAGGCTTATAAGCTGACCTTTGTATTCTTCTTAGCAAATCTGCGCTTGATTCTCTCAATTTCACAAAAAGCGGATCTAGCTTTTCAACTGTCAGCCCTGGCTCGTATTCACTAAACAGCGCATCATACGGGTGGTTTTCATAACCATAAATTTCAATTGCTTTTCTTTTAAATTCTACAATCTTTTCTAAATACGGCCGAAATTTTTCAAAATCATCGTTCTCTCTTGCATCCTCCCAGGCGTCGTTGGCCTGCGATGTCAGCACAGAAAAATCCTTGATCATTTCTGCAGGAATCCTTTTGGATCGATTATAAAACTCTTTTCTCTCCCGAACCTGTGCTTTTGCCACTTCGTCGAGGTAAGCTTCAGCTTCTGGGGTTGATAGTGTGCTAAGTAATTCACCCATTTCATCTGATACAGTCAGCTTGAATGCTTCTGTCCTAAGAGTTCCGCTTGCATTTGCAAAATTAGACCTCCCCTTTTTGGGAGCAATTACTTTTTGATCCCAACTTAACAAGCCTGAAATACTATTAAAATGCGAAATTTTTTCATCGAGCTCCCGAAACTTATCAAGAGCAGAGACAATCGTTTGATTCATAACCTTCTGTTCCATATTCGTTCCCCCATTTTTTTATTAATATTATATAAACTATCCAGTCGGTTTATTATAATCTATATTACATTATTTTTGCAATTATCACAAAATTATTAAAAAATAATAAAAATATTTCATAAAAAATGCAACCTTTCATAAATATACTACGTCCACTCTTAAATAAAGAAATTTTTTCCAAAGGAGGAACTATGAAAAAGGTTATTCATTATCCATTTTTACTTTTGACCTCATCGGCAGGTCTGTTATTTTTCATGTCATTTCCTAAACTTTTTAATTTCCGTCCAGACGGAAGCGAGCACTTAGGCTTTAAGCTATTAGACTTCCTTAAAGCTTTTGCGGCTACAACCCTCCAATTTTTTGAAGCTCACAGCTGGCATTTTTTCGAAAAATGGAACCAGGAAACGGTCATTGACAGGTATACATACTCTCTAGAAATTATTTTCGTAAGCTTGATTTTTACTATTTTCATTGGAAGCATCATTGCATACATATTGATGAGCATTTCATTTAATAACCGATCCAAGCTAAAGCATGTTTTGAACTTTTTTGAGGGATTACCTGATTTATTGATCATCTTTATTATTCAAATGTCCCTTTTTGCTCTGTATCGGGATTTTGGAATTCGATTGGTTACCATGTATGGACTTGCAGGAAAAGAGCCTATGATTTTCCCAATGATCATTAACTCCTTGCTGCCTTCGATGTTTTTTGCGCAATACCTATTAAAGGTGATGGAGGAAGAGTATGAAAAGCATTACATCCTTTTGGGCAAGGCAAAAGGTTTGTCAAACCTGCATATCCTTTTCGTCCATTTGACAAGAAACATCCTGCCAGTTATGTCGATTCACTTTAAAACGATTATTTTTATGATTACGACCAATCTTGTACTCGTTGAACAGATGTTTGTACTTAATGGCTACACAAAAGAACTATATAATTTGCTGATAATTCGAGGGGTTTCTCCTGTGCAGATTTTCTTTTATGTCGGGGTGTTCCTGATACCAGTGATGCTCCTTGAACGGATCGTCACCCTTTCTGGTAAGAAAGGCGCAAATGCACGGGGGTTGAATATATGAGAATGCTGTTTACTAGCAAACTTGTAAGGCTTGCACGTAATATTTTTAAAAACCTAATAGCTATGTTCGTTTTCGTTTTCAAATATATCTATAACTTAAAACATCGGAATATGATCGTGGGCTTTGCGCTCCTGTTCATTTTCTTTTTAATGAGCTGGAACACAGAGCTGGAGCCTGAAAGCGCTGAACCGTTGATATTCGATGAGAATGGTAAATTTGTTGCCGCCCCTCCTGCCCCTCCATCCTCCGTTTTCCCTCTCGGTACTGATTTGGGGGCACGAAGCATGGTGAATCTCGTCCTCTTCGGAATTAAGTACACATTAGGGGCCGTTATTGGAATCACCTTGGCACGATTAATCCTTGGAGGGATTCTGGCGTTATTGACTGCTATATGGATACCAGGATTTAAACGGTATTTCAGTGCCTTTTTCTGGCCATTCAGGTATATACCTGCTTTGCTGGCTGGAATCATTTTAATGCTTCCGATTGCAGCAACACCACAGGGCTATTCAGCAAAAGTCATTTTGGAATATCAGGTACTTGTACTGATTTTAATCGGTCTGCCAGGAGTTTTTAACTTTATCACCGATATGGTGGAAGAAATTAAGAAGGAGCCCTTTGTCTTAAGCTCAAAACTCATGGGAGGAGGAAAACTCCACATCTTGGTTAAGCATGTATGGCCGAACATTAAGTCCCATTTTCTATTGCTGACTGCACAACAAATGCTGCAATTGCTGCAGCTGTTGACTTTCTTGGGCATCTTCGCAATCTATTTGGGCGGACCACATCCTACAGCCATTACTGATACTCCACGGTTAATATACAGGTCTATATCTAATGAATTAGCCGGAATGACAGGACAGAACTATTGGCTGATCAGGCGTGCTCCGTGGATGGCTTATAGCCCCATCCTGATTATTACGGTGATCGCACTCATTATTAATTGGATTAAAAGAGGTATCGAAGATCAAATTGCCGGTGTCATCCCTGTAAAGCAAAAGTCAGCCCAAGCAGCACGGAGTGTGTTCAATACTTCATTGATGAGGGAATCCAAGAGTTTTGTTTTGGTTGGCAGCCAACACGAGACGGTAATGGATTATAAGATAAAAATTTATTTTAGCGACATAATACGAAACAAGCTAATAACCCTGCGCAGATACTTTCTTAAATTCAGAGTTTATGAAGCTTTTGAGAAATTACTATTGAAAATGACTTCGTTCATTGTCCGGAAACCTAAGCCAGTGCATACTGCTCTATTGTCATTGCCATTCATCTTATGGGCAGGAGTATATGGGTATGCGCGATATCAGGAGTATGCAGACAGTACAAAAGAACAAACTGCCAAACAGACGTCTGTCCAAGTTTCTTCAAAATTAGATCGAAAAGAAATCTATCATTCTGATTTTACAAATAAAGATGTTTTCCCTACGGATTATACAGCATACATGACCTATAACGAAGCTGAGGGTTCACTGCAAGGTACTCTGAATGTGACAACGACCAACACTACCGGAAAAGAACAGGATCGGCTTTATTTCCACCTTTACCCCAACCAATTCCAGGAACCACTGGAGGGCATTGATTGGGAAATGATCCTTGGCCCTTCACCAGAACCGGGATGGGTTGAAATCGAGGATTTATATGTGAATGGCAAGAAAACAGATTTTAAAGTAGATAAAACGATTCTTGAAATTGAAATGGCTAATTGGTCAGATAAGCAAAAAGCCGAGGTCGCTTTTACATTCCATTTAAAGCTGCCAAACAACTATAGTAATACAAGTATGGATTATGCTGCAGTCTGGCTGGGGAACTTTTTGCCTACTCAGGCTGTTTACGACAAAAATGGCTGGAACCTGGATCCCTTCACACCTTTCGGAAATCCATTTTACAGGGAAATAGCGAATTATGATATAACGATGACCGCACCTGCAAAATATGAAATTGTATCTAATGCACCTGAGTCATCTGCAAAAATTGAGGCTCAGGGTGATACCGTTAAGTATACAGTCAAGCTGGAGAATGTAAGGGATCTGTCATTGGTTCTATTGGATAAACAATATTACTCAAGAGAGATCTTCATGACTGATGACACGATGATCAATATCTGGTCACGCCCAACGACGGATGACCAGGAAGCTGCACAACGTAATAATATGGCTGCAGGTCAATCCATGAAGTATTTCGAGGAGTATTTTGGGACCTATCCATACAAAGAGCTGGACATTATCCGTACTGCTGAAAGCAGCCAACAAATGTCTTATCAAGGAATGATTTTTACTCCAGGATATAATTTTACAAATCACTTAGGCAGCATCAGTATGGCAGACGCCGTTCTCCGCCAATGGCTGTCAGGCGCTGTAGGAAGCAATGGATATAAAGAACCATGGGTGAACGAAAGTATTACAAGCTATTTATTGAAAAAATTCATGGCCGAAAGAGGCTACGGATCAAGCAAATCAGCTGATCAGATTGCCCAGATGCAGACTGAAATTGCGAGAATTGAAGCTGAGGGCCAATACCTGAGCAGTCCACTCGAAAAATTTAAAAATATGAATGATTACAGTGTCCTGATCAACGGAAAAGGCGCTGACATGTATGATGAGCTTGAGAAGCTGATTGGTACAGGGAAATTCAAGAAAGCATTGAAGGAATACGCCAAGGAGAATACAAATAAAAACGCTTCTGGCTATGACCTCATTAACGCTTTCGAAGCAGCCGGCGGTGTGGAAACCTCAGGTTATTTTGAAAACTGGCTGCAACCTGATAAAAAGGAATAGCAATAAATTTTAAATGAGGCTCCTCGGGCTGCCAGCGCAAGGGGGTGCCTGGAGCGGAAATCAACAGTTTAGATGAAAAGAAACAAATAAGAGCTGTCCCGTATTATTTTCCGGGACAGCTCTTTTTTAGTGATTAATTATTACGTATATAAATCATGATTAAAATTAAACAATTGGTTTAATCTGCTATTTTCTCGATATCACTATGGTTCTGATCATGAATTTCTGTCGTCAGGGCATCAATGCTATGCCTTACATTCGCTTTTCCTGAGAAGTTCTCAATGAGTTCCTTCACATCGATCCCAGAGGATGCCTTCAATGATTCCTGGAGTGTCGCCATTAAATTAGTTGCATAACCAGTTACC
>NZ_JBAVFI010000453.1:0-3216 GCF_049588175.1 Mesobacillus sp. | reverse complement strand
ATTAAGATATCTATTGCTTCAAATCCGGTTTCAGTAAGCAATTTGCCATTTTTGATTAACATCGACATGTACGTTTCCCCCGTTCCTATTTTCCAGAGCTCTTTTCAAGACAGCCATTCTTATATAAACTCCATTTTCCATTTGCTTAAAGATCCTCGACCTTTCGCTTTCAACCAATTCATCAGCGATTTCCACGCCCCGATTAACTGGCGCTGGGTGCAAGATGATGCTTCCTTGTTTCATTTGTTTTTCTCTTTCAATCGTTAAACCGAACCTTTTATGGTAAGCTTCTTTTTCAAAAAGAACCATGCCATCATGCCGTTCATGCTGGACGCGAAGCAGCATCACTGCATCCGCCTCCCGGATTGCATCATCTGCCTCCAGATATGTACAGCCAGCAGGAAGTTCATCTATTCCTATCCATTCTTCAGGTCCTGAAAAAATCACTTTGGCCCCTAATCTTACAAGGGCATCAGCATTTGACCTTGCGACACGGCTGTGAAGGATATCGCCGATAATCGCCACTTTAAGGCCAGTAAACTTTCCAAACTCCTGCTGGATCGTCATTAAATCAAGCAATGATTGGGTTGGATGATGCCCTCTTCCGTCCCCGGCATTAATGATAGGAATGCCGATTCCCTTTTCCAGCTCATTGAAATAATTGTCTGCGCTGTGTCTGATGACAATGGCGTCCATGCCAATTGCTTCGAGCGTCCTGACCGTGTCATATAATGTTTCACCCTTTAGGACACTTGAGGTTTGAACCTCGAATGGTATTACTTCTAGACCAAGCTTCCGTTCTGCCATCTCGAAGCTCGATTTTGTCCTCGTGCTTGGCTCGAAAAACAAATTGCTGATAAATGTTTTCTCTCGTGGCTGCCATGCTCGCCCCTTTGAAAATTCACTCGCTGTCATTAAGATGTCCTCGATCTCTTTTATACTCAACTGTGAGGTAGTAAGCAGGTCCTTTTTCATTTTTATATCCTCCCGTTCAGCATTCATACCCATATAAAAAGCACCCTGTCATTTAAACAGGGTGCTTTGCCATGAACTTGCCGGCATAAAACCAGTTAAGGTTGGTTTTATGTGTAGTCGAATAAGCCGGTTCGCTCATAACACCCTTGTAAGCCTCTCTGGACTTTATTAAAAGGTGATACTATGCTACATCGTTCTTTTTCTCAGTTTTTTTTTCTGCTTCAGCTTCAAACATATCTTCTTCAATTTCCGGGCGGCCTGGCAAGATGATGTTCAACGCTACACCAATGATAGCTGCGAGCGCCATACCCTGGATTTGGAATTGCTCTGATACCTTTATGAATGCTCCGCCGATTCCGATAACAAGAATGACAGAAGAGATGATTAAGTTTCTCGTATTTCCAAAATCAATTTTGCTGTCCACCAGCATCCTTAAGCCAGATGAAGCGATGATTCCGAAAAGCAGGATGGATACGCCGCCCATAACTGGTGTTGGAATTGAGCTGATCAGGGCAGTAATTTTACCGATGAATCCAAAAACTGTTGCGATAATCGCTGCTCCTAGCAGCACATAGACACTGTACACTCTTGTGATTGCCAGGACACCGATATTTTCACCATATGTGGTTTTTGGCGGTCCCCCGATCAATCCCGAGATCATTGTCGCCATTCCGTCTCCAAGAATGGAGCGGTGCAGGCCTGGTTCTTTGATATAGTCACGGCCGACTACCTTGCTCAGGACAAGCTGGTGGCCAATGTGTTCAGATAAAGTTACGATTGCTACAGGTACCATCAGGAGGATAATATCCAGGTTGATGCTTACTTTGTAATCCACAAATGGGAAGATGAAGTCAGGCATTTCAAACCAGCCAGCTTTTTGCACAATTGAGAAATCTACGATTCCAATTGCTAGTGAATAGACATACCCTACGATGATCCCTGCAAGGATGGGAACCATGCTCAGCATTCCTTTTGCGTATATTGAGAACACGATTGTTGCAGCAAGCGTTACAAGTGCAGCTGAGAAGTGAAGCAAGCTGTATTCAGTTGTACCAGGGACGTTCATTGCCATATTTACTGCTGTACCCGCAAGCGCAAGGCCAATGACGATGATGACTGGTCCGACTACAACTGGAGGCAGTAATCGCATAATCCAGCGGTAGCCTGCCTTTTTGATTATCAAGGCAACGATTCCATAAACAAAACCCGCAAGGAAGGTTCCAACCATTGCAGAACCAGGTCCGCCACCTGCTTTCGCTGCGATGATCGGCGCGATGAAGGCGAATGAAGAGCCAAGGTAAGCTGGGACTTGGAACTTGGTGATGATCAGGAATGCGATAGTTCCTAGCCCGCTTGAGATCAAGGCGATTGCCGGGCTTAAGCCGACTAGATAAGGTACAAGGATTGTGGCGCCAAACATGGCGAATAAGTGCTGAATGCTTAGTGTGAACCATTGAATGGGTGCTGGTCTGTCTTTTACATCGAGTATTGGTTTGTTCATTGTTTTTTCCCCTCTCATTTAAAACACTTTTCAAACAAAAAACCCTCTTTGCCAGAAGGTGCAAAGAGGGTAAGGGTAAGAAACCCGCACAAAGCAATCGGCTTCATGCTCCCCCTTTTCAGCCTCTCTGGACTGTATTAAAAGGGCACTATTTATTTTTCGTAAATGCTTACGCGTTCTTCTTCATCCACTTCCAGCAGTTCGACAACGATTTTTTCTGAGCTGGAAGTCGGAATGTTTTTTCCAACAAAGTCTGCTCTGATCGGCAGCTCCCTATGTCCTCGGTCCACAAGCACCGCAAGCTGGATTGTCGCAGGGCGGCCAATGTCGATCAATGCATCCATTGCAGCGCGGACTGTCCTGCCTGTATACAGTACATCATCCACAAGAATAACCTTCTTATTCCCAATATCCACCGGGATGTCAGAACCTCTTACTTCTGGTTCAAGGTCATTTGTCTTTTTCGTCAGGTCATCGCGATAAAGCGTGATGTCCAGTTCTCCGACCGGCATTTCTGCTCCTTCAATCTCGTGGATTCTATCTGCCAGCCTTTTGGCTATATAAATTCCTCTTGTACGAATTCCAACCAGGACGCAATCTTCAATCCCTTTGTTTCTTTCGATGATTTCATGGGCAATCCTCGTTAGTGCGCGCCGGATACCCTGGTTGTCTAGCACGACCGCTTTTTCAGTCATTTGTTTTCACTCCTTCTCTATTTACGGTTTGAAAACGGATATCAA
>NZ_JBAVFI010000452.1:0-2374 GCF_049588175.1 Mesobacillus sp. | reverse complement strand
GAAGCGGGAATGTAGGTGCCAGAAATGCAGGAAGAGTGCATGGCAAGACATCTTTTGTCTTAACTTTCCTAGGAGATGCCTTAAAAGGAGCAGTTGTCATTCTTGCTGGTAGATACTTTAACCTTACCGAAGAAATGGTCCTGGCAGGGTTAGGATTTGCTCTTTTAGGCCATATCAAGCCAATCACGCTAAAGTTTAAAGGCGGTATGGGAATTTCAACATTTATTGGGGGTATGCTTGCCTTTGAACCACTAGTAGCAATCGTCCTAATTGCTGGCTTTCTTTTGTTGTATCCTATAGTGAAAAGCTTTACTTTTGCAGGCTTAGGGGCGTTCATTCTTATTCCAATCACTTTATTTTTCCTTGAAAGAAGCTGGGGAATTTTTTTCATGTCAGGAATACTAGTTTTAATTATTTTGTACGTCCATCTGGATGATATTAAAGAAAGACTAGAGAACAAACCTAAATAATTTCCAATCATAGGCAGGACAAACGCTGACAACCATTCTATATGACTGCATATAGTGAAACAAGCAGAGATTTTAAGAATGGAAGGATGGGTTATTTTGATTAACTGGAGCGTAAGGTTAAGGAATAAAACCTGGGTAATCGCCTTTGTATCTCAAATTATGATCGTGATGCAAATGGTTTTAGAAGGAATGAATTTGCTGGGCTGGACTTCATTCAGCTTATCGGATCAGGTTCAAAACAATGTATTGATGCTTGTAAACGGTATTTTCATTATTCTCTCTATGCTTGGAATTGTTCAAGACCCGACTACAAAAGGGCTGAAGGACAGCGAACGGGCAATGTCTTATAAAAGTCCGAATTAAATATATTGCAAAATGTTTATGGATCAAACATTTTAAGGTAAAAGATAGAATAGGATGAATTATCCAATTCGAAAGGAGCCTTAATATGTGGAACTGGATCTTACTCTTGGTCATGATACTTTCTGTTTTTTTATTAATTGAGGAGCTAAGCCAATTTTTTTGGCGCAGATATTTAAGATATCCAAAAGATAAGAAGAGTTCAAGATTGTCAGATTTTATATCAAAAGCTAAACAAATGAAGCTGAAATACAGGAAGGATCCTTCGCATTAAAGTGCAGGATTCTTTTTTAATATAATTTGCATGGTTTCATTATTGAAATATAGAGTTGAATAAATTAAGATTAAGTAAGATATTCAGAAAATTTAGAAATGAATTCAAGGAGATGAATTTATGAAAAAAGCTATTCCGGAAAACTGGTGGAACCAGCTTAAAGTACCTGCTATCGCTGCACCGATGTTTCTTGTTTCAGGGCCAGACCTTGTAAGCGCTTGCTGCAAAAATGGCGTGATTGGATCGTTTCCAGCTCCTAACGCCCGGCCGATAGAAGTACTTGATGAATGGATGGGAAGACTGAATTCAGATTTGGAAGTGGCAAGAGAAAATGAACCTGACAGGAAGGTAGCTCCCTGGGCAATGAATATGGTAGTACATAGCTCTTATAGCCGGCTTGAGGATGAATTAGAATTGCTGAAAAAGCATAAGCCGCAACTCGTCATAACATCTTTAGGCAGCCCCAAAAGAGTAGTGGAAATAGTGCACGAATATGGCGGACTCGTATTTTCTGATGTCAGCGATGTGAAATTCGCAAGGAAGGCGGCAGAAACTGGAGTAGATGGCCTTATTTTAGTAGCGAGTGGGGCAGGCGGACATGCCGGGGAACTGAACAGCTTCGCATTTGTTGACTCTGTCCGGACATTCTGGGATGGAATCATTGTCTTGGCAGGTTCGATTTCAACTGGAAAAGGTATTTTAGCTGCCCAGGCAGCAGGCGCAGATCTCTCCTATATGGGGACAAGATTCATCGTTGCGACTGAAAGCATGGCAAATGATGAGTACCGCAATATGCTAGTTGACTCCACCCAGGAAGATTTAATATTGACTGATGCTTTTTCCGGGGTTAAAGCAAATATGCTAAAGCCAAGTATTATAAAGGCAGGTTTGGATCCAGAGAAGCTAGCGAAAAAAGACAAAGTTGATTTTGATGCGATGCAAAAGGAAACAAACGCAAAAGCTTGGAAAGACATATGGTCAGCCGGACAGGGTGTAGGAGCCATTCAAAAAATCGAGTCAGCTGCCGAAATTATTGAGCAATTAGAAACAGAATACAAAGAGGCCCTAAACAAATTAAACAACAATGCGAATAAATTGAATCCTATTTCAATACAATAGAAGTGCTCTCATCGGATGCTAATGTGTCCGATGATTTTTTATTAATGTACATGAAATAGATTTACCCTATTGCTAAAAAAACAAAAAAGGAATCATACAAAAATTAACAGCAGATGGTCTAAGTTTCGTTTATATATCAAAACAATTATTG
>NZ_JBAVFI010000451.1:0-4762 GCF_049588175.1 Mesobacillus sp. | reverse complement strand
ATGGCGTTCAACCTTCCGTTTCACAATTTTAGCAAACTCACCATCAAGGAAATCCTTTAAGGAGCTATTTTCATATTCTTCTTCATTCAATGTCTGGAAATGTTTATATCTTTTGTCAGCCTGGTCACCTTTTCCTTCAACCTGGACGACATAAAATGATAGATTCTGTACTTCAAATTCCATGTCCAATCTCCCTGCTGCCAGTATTTATTCCGTTAAAAATACAGCATCATCTATTAAGTGATGCTGTATTTTTTGTGATTAGTTCATTAAATGAAATTCTGTTTTACTTCCTGTTTGGGTAGAGATGACCTCTAGCCGTGCATCGATACGCTCCTTCAGTTCCGGTACGTGGGAAATGATCCCAACAAGGCGGCCACTGCTCTGAATATCGATGAGTGCTTCAATTGCCTGGTCTAACGATTCTGGATCAAGAGTACCAAAGCCTTCATCAATGAACATTGTTTCAAGCGAAACCCCGCCAGCATAGTTTTGAACTACATCAGCAAGGCCTAGTGCCAGTGATAAAGCTGCTTTAAAGCTTTCCCCGCCTGAAAGTGTTTTAACATGCCGTTCCTGACCGGTATAAGCATCCAGCACAAGAAGCTCAAGGCCGCTTTGGACGTTTCCTTTAGAGCGATCTGTTTTACGCAGAAGTCTATAACGTCCACTTGTCATCTTATTAAGCCTAACATTTGCTTCCGACAGAATATCATCCAGGAAGGCTGCCAGCACAAAGCGCTCAAAGGTAATACGGTATGTGTTCTGTCCTTTAGAAATTTCATAAAGGTGCCCTATAAGCTTGTACCGTTCTTCAAGGACCTTCATCTGCTCATTCAATGACTCAACCATTTCCAAAATGGCCTGATTATCACGCTTTTTCAGATTCAGATCCTGATAGATTTCATCTGCATGTTTAATTTTATCATTAAGCACTAAAAATTCTTTTTGGAGATTTTCGATATCTGGCTTTTTTACTTCCTGTAATATATTTGACATTTCAGTATATCGGTCAGAAACAGAGCGAAGCTCTTCACGATAATTACGTATATCCATTTCAAGCTTTTGAATATCTTGTTCAGTTTTTTTCGCTTGATGGTAAAGCTGAAAATTATCGAATCCCTGGGCGTTCATCTTATTCTTGAATACTTCTCGTTCAGAAACAAGTTCAGCATTCTTTTCTGTAAGACGTCTTTCTGCATCTTCTCCTCGAGCCTTCTCAGTTCCTAGCTGTTCCTTCGCATTCTGAAAATTTTTCCTGGCTTGTTCAAGCTGATGTTCAAGTCGCTGTTGCAGTTCAATCGCATCTTTTAGTTTCTTTTCATAAGCCACGGTTGATCTCAGGTCTTCTGGTATGATTTCTGTCATTCTTTCTAATGTCGTCTTCTTTTCTGTATATTGAATCACCATCTGATGATAGTTTTCTTCTAATGTTTTTAACTGCTGCAGAATTTTCTCTTTGCCTTCTTCAATTCTCTTAATTTCAGATATTACTTTTTCAAGAGAATTCACCTTGGTTGTGAGCTGATTTTGTTCTTCTTTAAGCTTCTCTTGAACACTTTGTATTTGCAAGATCACATCAGCAAGTTCGGCGGTTTTGAAATCAGGGCGGAGCTTTAAGATTTCTGCGATCAGTTCTTCGCCAGCTGTAGACAAAGATTTAAGGTTCGCTTCTGCTTCAATAAACCCTTTTTCAGCGAAGCTTTTTTCCTTTTCCAGCTTTGATGCCTGTTCCCTAGCTGCCTTTAGATCTTCCTCTGTCGGAATAAAACCGTCGTTTGCCGATGCTGGCTCCGGATGATGCTCAGAGCCACATACTGGACATGCTGCTCCATCATGAAGAGATGCGGCCAGTACAGCCGCCTGAGAATGAAGCCATTTCCGCTCCAAATCTTGTACGGTTGCTTTCCCATCCTCGAAACGGGCATTAGCGTAGTTATAGGCAGACTTTTTCTGATCGAGTGACTGACTTGCGATATCAATTTTATTGTTATGAGCTTGAATCTTTTTTAGCTTGTCCTGTTCATGACTGAGCTTTTCAAGTTTCCGGTCATTCTCCAATAAGGAAAGCCGTGCCTTTTCTGCCATTTCTTTTTCAGCTTGCAAAACCTTTACGCGCTCTTCCGAAGCCTTAACAGTGGATTCACCCTTCTCTCTCTCTTGCTTAGCAGCTTTAAGAGATAAAGATAAGCCCTCGACAGTCTTTGCAATACTCGCGAATGCCAGTACGTCATCTTTCATATTTTCGAGTTTGTTCATTTGTTCTGCTGCTGCTTTCCGTTCTGGTTCTCGGTCAAGCTGTTTTTGATGGTCTTTCTCAGCTTGAGCAAGCTGATCAGTAAGCAGATTTATTTTTTTGGTGATTTGCTCCGCTTGTTCCGTAAGGCTATCGCATTCAGCCTTTAAACGATGGCAAAGCTGTTCCTGAGTTGCAAGCAGTGCCGCTTTTTTAGCCAAATCGGCTTCATTTTCCTTCTGTTTAAAACTCTCCTGCTGTCCCTCCAAATTTTCTTTTTTCAATCGGAGGTCTTCCAGTGTTTCCAGCTGCTTAATCGTCGTTTGAGCTTCAAATAAACGCTGTTGCTGCATGTCACGTTCCTTTTGTCTTTCCGCTCGTTCAAGGGTCATTTTATCAAGCTTCAAGCCCATTGCTACTATTTCTTCTCTTAGAAGGGGCATGATCAATACATCATTCACACTGCCGGCCTCTATATATTCTTTTAGCTCAGCATTTTCAACTGCCTTTATGGCACGGATGGCCGAGTTTCTTTTTTCCACCTGGTCCTCTACCGATTTCTTAAGAACAGTGGCTTCTTCCTTAAGTTTTTCTTCCACTCTTTTGTAAATTTCGGTGTGGAAAAGCCTTTGCAGGATAACTTCCTTATCCTTGCTGTCTGAAGTCAGAAGCTTTCGGAATTCTCCCTGGGGAATCATTAGGATCTGCCGGAACTGGTTGCTGTCGATAATCATGATTTCTTTGATTTTTTCATCCACTTCTCGAACATTCGATGCCAGCAGCTGGGGTTCTCCATTCTCGTCAAGCTGGTAAAGTTCTGCCTTAGCACCTAACATGGTGAAACCGTCACCGCTCTTCTTTTTCTTTTCCTGCTGCGGTGATCTCGTAATCAAGTATGTTTTTTGGCGGAGTGAAAATTCCAGGCTTATTTCTGTCAGTAAATCATCCATTGCAAACTGACTTCGCAAATCGGGTCCATTCCTGTCCTCACCACTTGCTTTGCCGTAGATTGCATAACTTATACCGTCAAAAATGGTCGTCTTACCTGAGCCTGTTTTCCCTGAAATGACAAACATCGTCCTGTTTTCGAGTTCTCTGAAGTCAATCGTTTCAGTCCCTGCATAAGGCCCAAAAGCCTGCATGGTTAATTTGAGAGGTTTCATTTTACTCCCTCCTCCTTCAGAACCTTGTCAATCACGCCAGCCATCAGCCCGCGCTTATCTTCTGTGAAATCGGCAGTCGTCATTTCCTGATAAAATTGCTCGAACAATTCGAGTTCGGATTTCTTCTCTTCCCTGATGGAAGTAAAGTTCTGCTTGTGCTTTTGGTCGATCGATTCTATTTTCCTTTCAAGATGCAGAACATTAGGAAATACATGGCGCAGCTTCCCCATCGGATCAATCAATGCTCCGTCATCAAGCAAAGTCACTTTTAAATAGTCGTGCGTATTCTCTTTTTCATAAAATGATGGATCAAGGAGCTGATCAAGATGGCCCTCGATTTCACGCATATCCTGCTTAGGCTGCAGGCTGCGGTAGCGCATTTCAAAGCCGCCTTTTTCATTCATTTCCACGATTGAAATCGACTTCCGCTGCTTCGCTTCTGAAAATGAATATTTTAACAGTGATCCAGAGTATTTGATTTTGTCATGCTTGATGGCATCGGGACTATGGAGATGGCCTAAAGCAGTGAAAGAAAAAGGATCAAACAAGTCTTGTGTAACACAGCCAGATCCGCCAACGGATAATGTTCTTTCCGAATCACTGGTATTCCCGCCAAGGACAAAGGCGTGTCCAACAAGCACATTTGCTTCATTCGGATTAAGGTTTTCCTCAATTTTTCCAATGACTGCTTTCATAGCGTCCTGATGCGAATGAATCGAAGGATCATTTAGCAAATGGCGTACCAGACCTGGCTCAGCATAAGGAACGAGGTGAAAGTTCACACCGTTTATATGTACTGGCTTGAAGTCATTCGTTAATTTCCCTGTAAGATAGAAATGACTGTGACGATACCACGAGCTTCCAAATGATAGGCGCTCCGCACTATCATGGTTGCCTGAAATAGCCACAATTGGTGTATTCAGCTGAACATTGATTTTGAAAAGTACTTCATCAAGCAGGTCAACTGCATCCGTTGGTGGTACTGATCGGTCATAAAGATCTCCCGCTATTACCACTGCATCCGGCTGTTCTTCTGCGACCAGATCAACGAATTGATTCAATACCTCGCGCTGGTCATTGGTCATATACATTCCGTGAACAAGTTTTCCAAGGTGCCAGTCGCCAGTGTGGATAAATTTCATGCCAATCCCCCCTGTAATCCAAAATTTTTTATATAGTAGGTCAAAGTAAGTTCATTTTTACAATGCTACTATTATATCAGACTCATATTCTTAATGTGCATTCAAAAAACAGGAAACAAACAGGAACATTTGTTCTTATTCTATCAAATCCATTCATTAAAATCTACCTTAATTTTCCTTTTCACTATACTCGTATTAATAATTTACCTAATTGCTATTTA
>NZ_JBAVFI010000450.1:0-1542 GCF_049588175.1 Mesobacillus sp. | reverse complement strand
TCCTTCGTCAGGTGGTATCCAAGCAGGAACAATGGAAAGAACACGAATGTTCTTGAAAGGCTTAAATAGTTGGAAACCCAATCAAAATACCCTGCACCCAGCCCCAATCCAAATGCCAGCAAAAGTCCTTTTGCAGGGCTTAGCCTTGAGAAGCCTATAAGCATAATGTTCCAGCAAAATAAACTAATCAGGAACCAGAGAGACCAATGTGGATTCAAAGGATCTACTGTAAAAGTCGATTTGTTATAGAGAAAATAATAGAAAACCGAATAAATCAATTGAAAAATGATATATGGAAGTATCAATTTTCTGGCAATCTTTAAAACATACCCTTTTTTATTGAAGCCCCTTGCGAAAAATCCTGACACCAGGATGAAAGCAGGCATATGAAATGTGTAAATGACTTTATATATATTGTAAATCATTTCATTGTCTTCAATAAAAGAGCGCAGAAGATGGCCAAATACCACGAAAAAAATCAAGATGAATTTAGCATTATCAAAGTAGTAATCTCGTTGCTTCATAAATCCTCCCTTATCTGAGAGACCCCCAAAATTCACTATAACCCTTTTACCCTTTTAACCCCATATAAAAACTATGTAAATAGTTGAAATTTAAGGGGATTATTCCTTTTGTCGGAAATCGAGTCTTCTGTACTAATACAAAAGTATTTCTGTTATACATATGAAACCGTAATAAAATACGGAAAAAAGATGTGATTTCTGGGTGTGTTCTAATAAAAATATCGAAATGTTTGATATATGTCACAGCTTTAAATTGAATTAGTCTTTAAAATTATAGATGGGGAATGTTGATATTCACTTACCTTGAACAACCAAAATGGGGAGGGAGATTATGTCTATCTTACCGAAAAAGAATGATTTGGGATTTTATGAGATAAGACTTGAATCAATTGGAGGTCTCGGCGCAAACCTTGCCGGGAAGATGCTGGCAGAGGCAGGAGTACTGGGACTTGGATTGAATGGTTCCAACTTTTCTTCATATGGTTCAGAGAAAAAGGGATCGCCAGTTAAAAGTTTTGTTCGTTTTTGTGAACCAGAAACTGAAATCAGGGTTCATAGTCCAATAGAAGAACCAAATGTAGTTGGTGTCTTCCATGAAGCACTTTATAAAATGGTTGATGTAGTAAGCGGATTGCGCCCGGATGGCATCATGCTTGTGAATTCGACCAGAGATTTTGATGATATAAAAAAAGATCTTCACCTTGAATATGGAACATTAGCAATTGTAGATGCACTAACCATTGCAGTAGAAGAAAAAACGAAAGTTAATACTGCGATGCTTGGAGCTTTGTATCGAATTATCGATTTCCTAGATCCGGAAGCGATGAAAAATGTAATCCGTAAGACGTTCGAGAAGAAATACCCTCATTTCGTCGAACCGAATATCAGGACGTTTGAAAGAGGCTACAATGAAGTGCAATTCAAGACGTATGAAATGGACGAAGGAGCACATGGAAAGGCATTCAAACGAATTTTGCCAATGCTTGGTTATGGAACACAGGAAATTGGTGGTGTAATC
>NZ_JBAVFI010000449.1:0-1588 GCF_049588175.1 Mesobacillus sp. | reverse complement strand
ATTTAATCCTTCCTAAATCAATAAGAAAGCCACTTTATGTGCCAAAATGAATCTTTAAGCAAAGTTCTTATTGTGTTTGTTTCATATACTCAATCGTCTGCCTTAGACCTTCACGATAGGATGTTCGAGGGATCGGACCAATAAAATTCTCATACTTTTCACCATTTAGTACAATTGGTTCTTCATTCAAGTAAAACATCTCAACCACTTCACGCATCTGACGATTGAACAGGCCCAAAAACCGAATCATATTCTTCGAAACAGTAGATACGCCTTTTTGATACCCAGTTATTTCTCGGACCGTCTTAACTATTTCATCTCCCGAAATGGTGCCAAAACCAGGTATATTCCAATTTTGTCCGTATGCCTTCTCTTTAAGGGACAAACTAACAATTGCCTTGGCGCCATCTGGTGTATAGATAAATTCCCTGGAAATGCTTTGTTTACCCACAAAGCTTGAATTTTTATCTTCCACTATATTCAACAGGGTATAATTCAAAATCGTGTTTTCTGCATTGGGTCCATAAAAATCAGGGAAATGTGCAATTAGTGCAAGAACCTTTGATTCCTTGACTAAGTTTTCAACTTCCAGGCGAATACGTCCTTTTTTCGTATGCGGATTTTTAACGGTTGTTTCACTCGTTTTCCCCCCCCTGCTCCTTCCGTAGGCATAAATATTATCCACGATGGCCAGCTTGGCAGAATGCTTCTCCGCGGTTTGAAGAATATTAGACATCATTATGGGAAGTTTCTCCTCCCATTCAACATAAGGAATGTTGCAAGATTGAAAAATAGTGTCAACGCCTTTAGCCGCCTCGTCTAAATCGTCTATACGAAATACATCTCCTGTATAGATTGTTATATTGGCATCGTCCGCAAACAGTTTCTCCAATTTTTCACGAGTACGTGCGAACGCTGTTACCATTATTCCTCTACTCGATAATTCCTTAACAATGGAATAACCCATACCTCCTGAGGCCCCTAATACTAAAGCTTTTTGCATAATTAGTCCCTCCCCTAATTAACCACTGGTCAAATTATTTTAAAAAAAATTAATCAACTAATCTTATCAAAAATTTCGCGTGCGAATCAGCCAAATTTATTACTTCCTCATACGTAGTAACATGGCGGCAATAATGTGTGACAAAGCCATGCAGGGATAAAAAAATGCTGTAAATATCCTGAAGTGAAATGTTTTTATCACATAAATCGAAAATGCATTGTGCAAATTTCTCATAGCTTTTATTAGGACCTTGATTGATAAAATTTCTTACTTCTTCATCTTTTATCAAGAACATAATTTCATAATGGCTTTGGTGTGTAAGGCCAAATTCAATGAAGCCTAGAAGGACATTCCTTAGTTTTGCCTTATTTTCAATCTCTTGTTGCATCACTTCATCCAGTATTTGATCCAGCATGGAGAAATGGTCTTCCACTAATGCAAAAAATAACTCAGCTTTATTTTTAAAATGATAATAAAGGGCACCATGACTGTAATCTAGTTCTTTTGCTATTTGTCTCATAGATACATGCTGATAGCCTTTTTTCACAAATAGGTCTCTTGCAGCTTCCATAATCATTTCTCTTG
>NZ_JBAVFI010000448.1:0-1804 GCF_049588175.1 Mesobacillus sp. | reverse complement strand
GCGCTGGCCGACTAAAACCGCCACGTCCTGTGGCAACGTCGGCACTAGTACATCGTGTCCGTCGAAGGGCCTGACAGTGAAGTCGCTTTTTGACTTCATTGGCAGGACTGAAGCGACTCGAGGGGCTAGGCGCTGAAGCTGGACAATTCTCGAAATGAATTTTATACCTTCTTTTTTCAAAAAAAATCTTCTATTTATGAATATATCTGTTTTAGCATCAGGTTACAAGAAACATCCGAAAACAAAAAGAGCATGCCAAGATAAGAAACTCTCTGCATACTCTCTATCCTAATCCATTTAGACGCTAACTTCACTCAAGACTTTGGTTGCCCAGTCACTAGCCTCACCATACAGACGGAAAAGTTCTTCTAGATGCATAGAGGTCGGATTGAACTTTAGCTCTGCTCCTTCGTGGAAGGCAAGTTCAATATCCTTTAAAAACTGAAGCATCATATATTCATCGTTCTTTTCACCTGATAGGGCATCCTTCAGCTCATTGCTCAATGGCAGATCCTCAAGCAGCTCATCCATCGGGTGATGCAGCAATGAATCCATCAGCGAGAACATTCCGAGCAGGAAATACTTTGATGACAATACCTCTCTGCCAACCTTTCTGCCAATCAATTCACCTAGCTTCCCACGTTTCAGCGAAAGCTCGATTATTTCTCGTTCCTTTGAACCCCCGTCAGCGCCGCCTCTGTCTGCTCCTCTTATTGCCAAAACGTAAATCCATTTCTTGATTTCATTCAGGCCCAACAGAATGATTGCCTGCTTAATCGAAGAAACTTCATTTCTCGGACGGAACACTGGATTATTAATCAGCCGGAGCAATTTATAGGATAATGATATATCTTTTTCAATGACATCCTTGATTTTTTCAAGATCCGGTTCGGGACACTCTATTTCTTTTAATATTTGAAAATAAGAATGATAATAGGATGGTATATCGTAACTATTCAAAATCACTGGCTTGCTGAAATAAAATCCCTGAAAGTATTCAAACCCATCTTCTTTTGCCTCATGATATTCTGAAATCGTTTCCACTTTTTCCGCCAGAAATTTGATGTTCCTTCCAGTTATAAACCTGATCATTTCCTGTCTGTCAGAGCGGGTGGTTGTCCGGAAATCAATCTTGATGATATCCACATAATTTAGTAAGTCGATGGTAAGGTCGTTCCATTGTGAAACGAAAAAATCATCGAGAGCTATTATATAACCATGCGCCTTTAACTCCTTGCAGATCGCAAGAATTTCTTCATTTATTTCAACTGTCTCAAGAATTTCGACCACGATGGATAATGGGTTAAAGTACGAAGGCACACCCAGCATCAATAATTTCTCTGTAAAATTAATAAAACATGGCTTACCATTAGACAATTCCTTAATTCCAATATTCAAGAAACTGTTCACGATGACATCTGTGGTTGCCTGATCTCCGTTTGTATGCTGATAATTATTGACAGTGCTGCTTCTGTAAAGCAGTTCATAAGCAACAGTATTTTCGTTCATATCAAAAATGGGCTGCCTTGCAACATATATATCCACAAAGTATTCCTCCCGGGGCACTTAAGAAAAACCAAATATGTAAATATTAAACAACGACTTTGTAGGAAAAATATACTATTAATTTACAAGTATTACAAGAGGTTTTATAAATTACCATATTTTATAATACGATACTATTAACAGTATTTTTCAATTCTACTAAGTGAGTGGAATTCATTGGTAGCTAAATGTATAAAATAAAATAAGACTTTGAGACTCTCATCAATTAGGATCTTGTTAACTTGAGCATTAGCCACCC
>NZ_JBAVFI010000447.1:0-3267 GCF_049588175.1 Mesobacillus sp. | reverse complement strand
GGTACAACCTATCATTTAGGCGCAGATGTTTGATAAATACTGAAACTATTTATAAATTTTTCCAGAATCATTGTATAATACTTACTATCCACATTTTTTACATAGAAAGAGAATTAAAGATAGATAGGGGGAGAGCACATATGGAATTATGGAATGTCTATGATCAATACAGGCAAATAACCGATCGGATTCATGAACGCGGAGTGGAGATGAAGGATGGGGATTATCACATCGTTGTCCATGTCTGGATCATGAATGACAAAGGACAATTCCTCATTCAAAAGAGGCAGCCATGGAAAAAGGGCTGGTCGAATATGTGGGATTGCTCGGCTGCAGGATCGGCTATTCAAGGGGACAGCAGTGAGATGGCAGCGGTCCGGGAAGCAAAGGAAGAGCTTGGAATTGATTTGGACATCGATCATGGCGAAAGATTATTTACCGTTAAGTTTTCCTGCGGATTCGATGATATCTGGCTGGTAAGGCAGAATGTTGAAATCGAGGATTTGAGTTTGCAGGAAGAGGAAGTGGCAGAGGCGAAGTGGGCAAATCCGGATCAAATCCGGGAGATGATTGCTGCCGGTGAGTTCATTCCGTATGCTTACATTGATTTATTTTTCGAAACGGCAAAATCACCAATATCCCTATGGAAAGCTTCAATTGAAGATGCAGAGGAATTGCTGGAACTTCAAAAGGAAGTGTTCATGCCGCTCTACGAAAAGTACAATGACCATGAAACAAGCCCGGTTACACAAACGATGGAGAGATTTTTAAAAAGGTTTGAGCGCGGGGAATATTATAAAATCACATATGAAGGCCAATTGGCAGGAAGTGTGAATGTCTATCAAAAAATTCCGGGATTAATGAGGCTGCATATCATCAATATACGTGAAGCTTATCATAACAGAGGGATTGCCCAGCAGGTCATGACACGCCTTGAACTCATGTATCCAGAAGCAGAAGCATGGGAGCTCGGCACCATCCTATCCGAAGAACGGAACTGCTACCTCTACGAAAAAATGGGCTACGAACAACACGGAGAACGGCAAGTCATCAACGACAAAATGACCCTCGTCAGCTACCGCAAAGAGAAAAATATTGGAAGACTAAAGAGTCTTTAACACATTAAAGCGCCGGGGGTCTGACCCCCGGCGCTTTAAATTGCTAAAGTGCTATTATTTTTATTTTATGCCTCTCATGTAGCCTTGAATCTTTGGAGCTAGGATGAAGAGGATGATACCTAGTACGATGGATGCTCCACCGATTGTTCCGAAGTATGTCATTTCGGTTTCAGGTGTGTAGAACTTAACAATTTGCGCGTTGATTGCTTGTGCTGCGGCACTTGCAAGGAACCAAAGGCTCATTGTCTGTGCTGAGAACGCTGCAGGCGCAAGTTTTGTTGTTGCAGACAGTCCAACTGGGGAAATCAGCAACTCACCGAATACAACGATCAAATAGCTTAGAACTAACCAGATTGGGCTAACCAAAGCATCTGTGCCTGTTAAATAACCAGGGATTAAGATGACTAGGAATGAAAGACCAGCGAAAATCAATGAGAATGAGAATTTCTTCGGAATTGATGGCTGGCGATCGCCTAGCTTCACCCAGAATCCTGCGAAAATCGGTGCAAAGATAATGATGAATAATGGGTTCAATGATTGGAAGAATGCAGGTGAAATAGTAAAGCCTGCGAATTCCAATTGCGTACGCTTGTCCGCATAGTTAGCAAGGATGGTTGAACCTTGCTCCTGGATTGCCCAGAACATAACAGCCGCAAGGAATAGCGGAATGTAAGCAAGTACCCTTGAACGCTCCACTTCAGTTGTCTTAGGGCTGCGGTACATAACGATAAAGTACAAAGTAGGAATCACAATACCAAGAATCGTAACAATGTTGATAAAGCTTTCGAATGTTAAAAGTCCAGCTGGAACTAATACTGCTACAAGGATTGCTAGAACAACTATTCCAATACCAATCCAAGTGAATGTTTTCTTCTTTTCTTCTGGTGACAATGGATTTGCAACCATTGTACCTGCAAGGCCAAGGTTCTTTTTCTTTGTAATCATGAAGACAATAAGTCCCAAGAACATACCGATTGCAGCAATTGCGAAACCATAGTGGAAGTTAAATTTGTCAGATACTGCTCCAACGATTAGAGGCGCAAGGAATGCACCAGCGTTGATGCCCATGTAGAAAATCGTGAAACCAGCGTCACGGCGTTGGTCTGTTTCGCTGTACATCTCACCAACAACGGTAGAAACGTTTGGCTTCAGCATACCTGTACCGATTACGATCAATACCATTGATACGAAGAACATTGAAACGCTGCCAGGAATCGCAAGGGCGATGTGACCAAGCATGATCAATATTCCACCGTAGAACACGGCTCGGGATGTACCAAAAATCCGGTCAGCTAGCCAACCGCCAATAATACCGGACATATACACAAGGGATCCATAGATAGACATGATAGAAAGCGCTAACGTTTCATCAATCCCTAAACCACCCTTAGATACTTCATAGTACATGTAATAAACGAGGATCGCTCTCATTCCATAATAAGAAAAGCGCTCCCAGAACTCTGTGAAGAAAAGTGTGAATAATCCCTTTGGATGTCCAAAGAAACCTTTTTGAGGAACACTATCCACAATTTTCTGTTTATTAAGGTTTGACATGTTTTTCCCTCCCTATTTTCTTATACTAGAATACTGATTATAGTATGAATTGTCAAAAACAATATTAGGAAATACCTCATATAACCTTTGATAAATCTAGATTTATCATACTTTTTATAATAAAAGAAAGTTTATTTAAAATTATTCAATTAATAAGAAAAGTATGAAAAGTTAGGAAATTATTGGTATGTATTTCCAATAGGCCGGCCCAATAGTGTTTACCCAATTATTAAGATAGCAAACCATGATTATTTATTAGTGGGTGGGGTATGCAAATAATATAGGTGAAATTAACTATTTAGGAGGTAAGTCAAGTGAAGAACAATTATGGAAGATTCGGGCTGATGGTGTTGACCTCGACAATCATCATGCTGATTCTGATGTATTTTAATACGTACAGTTTTGATCATGTATTCTTTAGTGAAACGAGGTTTTACATGGCCCTTCTCATGGGAGCCGTAATGGCAATCGTCATGCTTGCTTTTATGCAAAAAATGTATACCAATAAGAAAGTGAACCTTGGCATTTATTTGGGCAGTGCATTCGTCATTACTGTTTCTTTATTCCTTGTTCGCAGCCAGACGACCGTTGATGA
>NZ_JBAVFI010000446.1:0-1837 GCF_049588175.1 Mesobacillus sp. | reverse complement strand
GGCTAGTTCATGGCTTGCTTTGATGGTGAAGTAAGCAATTTCCTCATATAAGGAATCACAATATGAAACCGCCTCTTCACTTTCCCATTTAACCCCTTTTAAAGCGAGCAAATGATGCCAGCCAAATGTACCAAGCCCAATTCCGCGATAATTCTTATTGGTGATTTGTGCTTGTAAAACAGGAATCTCGTTGATATCGATCACATTATCGAGCATCCTTACCTGGATTTTAATAAGTCTTTCCAGTACATCATCCATCACGCTTTTGGCAAGTGAGATGGATGATAAATTGCAAACGACGAAATCGCCTGGCTTTTTATAAATAATGATCTTTCCATCCTCGACTTTTTCCTCTTCAAGAATAGTAGGGCTCATATTTTGGGCAATCTCCGTACAAAGATTGCTGCAGTAAACCATCCCTTTATGTTGATTGGCATTCAGTCGGTTAACTGTATCTCGGTAAAACATGTAAGGTGTGCCGGTTTCAAGCTGCGACACCATTATCGACTTGAAGATTTCGATTGCAGGCACCACTTCGCGAGATAACTCCGGCTGGTACACACACTCCCAATATTTATCTCGAAAAGATCCCTCTCCTTTTCCTTCATCGTAAAAATCCTCCAGCGAATATCCCATTATACGCCTTACTTCATGCGGATCAAACAAGTACCAGTCTCCACGCTTCTCCACTTGCTCCATGAATAAATCAGGGATACAAACACCAGTGAATAAGTCATGCGTTCTTTGCCGCTCATCCCCATTGTTTAATTTCGCGTCAAGAAAAGAAGATAAGATGTCTTTATGCCAAATATCCAAAAATACGGCTATGGCCCCTTGTCTCTGTCCTAACTGGTCAACAGAGACTGCCGTATTATTCAGCTGCTTCATCCACGGAATCACCCCGGAACTGATTCCTTTAAAACCCTTGATGTCACTGCCCCTGCTTCTGATTTTCCCAAGATAAATCCCGATGCCGCCGCCATTTTTGCTTAAGGTCGATACATCGGTATTCGAGTCATAAATGCTCCTTAGATCATCCTCGACTGTATCGATGAAGCAGCTAGACAATTGCCCATAGCTTTTCCCTGCGTTCGAAAGGGTTGGAGTCGCCACTGTCATATAAAGATTGGAAAGTGCCCAGTACGCTTCCTCTATCAGATGGATTCGTTTATCCCTTTCCTCATTTGCTAATAAGGTCATCGCAATGATCATGAATCGTTCCTGGGGCAATTCTAAAAATTCACCTTCATGAGACTTCGCTAAGTACCTTTCCGCCATTGTCAAAAGGCCTATGTAATTAAATAATCGATCCCTCTCAGGATTCATCATTTGTTCTAAGCAGTCAATTTCATCCCTAGAATACGATTTTAGTAGCTGATTATCATATATCCCAACTTCAACTAGTGTGTTAATCAATCCATAAAAAGATCCATAGCCACGATCTTCACTGGTTTTTCTAGACTGCGCACTAAGTCTATATAGCCTTTTTAAATAAAAATCAGCCGCAACATAAGTCCAGTCCGGTTCATCACTGCTGATTCTTTCTACTGCGGTTAAAATGAGCATGCTCTCAAGTTGATCTTGAGACATCTCTTTAACTTCCAAATTTTTGAGGACCTTTACTATAAAGTCAGTAAAATCTATTTCAGGATGTATTCGTACAACTTCTCTTATTAAATGTATTGTGTTTTCTTTTTTCATTGTGGCAATCATTTGTATACCCTCCTAAGCTTATGAGTTCCTCATTTCCAGACGTCGTTGCTTTCTCACTTCCGCGGTTTTCAGCAAGGCCAGCTCCTCATCTGTTTCAGGTATGACGCCTGGAACAGGTGACGGT
>NZ_JBAVFI010000445.1:0-1893 GCF_049588175.1 Mesobacillus sp. | reverse complement strand
CTTCAATGTAATTCAGCAATGCCTGCTTCTGGATTGTGATACTTTCTTCACGTGAAAAATCATTTATATGAATCTGTTCATTTATAAAATAGATTCCCTTCATAAGATATCCCCTCCCAGGCTAATGGCAACTAAGTACAGTTATTGCCATTTTCATGGGAGGGGATACTTTATTATTCTATATTTTCAACCATTGATTTCTGCAATAGTTTTAATGCTTCTCTTTTTGAGAGCGGAGCCAGGGTATGGCTGTTAACAAAATTCATCGTAAAATCAGGATTGGTTTTACCGTATTCTCTTAATGCCCAGCCAATTGCTTTATTAATGAAAAACTCCTTTGATCCCAATGACCTTTCAATGATAGAAGAAAGCAAATCCTCATTTGTTTTATCCTTATAACCCAGTTGAAATAGAATAGCTGAACGGATTAACCAGACATTTCCTGACTCAAGCCAGGTATCTATTGTTCCAAGCTTCTCAGGGTACATGGAAAAATACTTCCCTGCATGGTGTTTGGCAATATGGTCCACAGTATCCCACCAGGATTTTGTGGTAATCATGAATTCAATCAAACCGAGATCGCTTGTCCGTATGTGTTTAATCATCTTATCCATGATGTAAAGTCCGGCCATCTGCATTTCTCTTTCCTCAAACGACCATAAAGCTTTGATTGTCTCCTCAAATCCATCTTGGTCAGGGAGACCGTTCTTTGCGATGTAGTCTTTAACTAAACCTCTTGAAAGAGGAGCGCGCAAACCGAAAAATTCAAACTGGTTTCGCATATATTTGCTCAGCCTTACAGCCTCCTCTTCATTTCTATGCTCTTGCAAGACAAGTCTCAGTTTTTCTGCATATTCAGTCGCCGTCACGATAGTACCTCCACTTTTTGTATATCATTATTATATTTCATCCGCATTCTAAGGTTAAGAGGATTATGTTTTTAGAGATGTAACTCATTTGTAACTTCCTTTTTTTAAGATGAAGTCAAAGCTTGGTGAGCTTTTAGTTAACCATTTTAAAGGGGGAAAGGAAATGAAAGCTTCAAAACGGAATGTTGCCTTATCTTTTATGCTGATTTTAGTTCTGCTGTTCGCGAGTGCTTGCTCTGGATCATCGGGGACAGAGAAAACAGCCGGTTCAGGTGAAAAGGATAAAAAAGAAGAACCAAAGAATACCGAACCAATCAAGATTGGTGTTCTTGCTTCTCAGACAGGCGGCCTGGAGGCATACGGAAAACAAACTCTTCGCGGCTTCGAGCTTGGGCTTGAATATGCGACAAATGGCACGAACGAAGTTGCTGGCCGCAAAATTGAATTCATTGTGGAAGATACGGAGACAAAACCAGAAGTAGCAGTCCAAAAAGCGACAAAGCTTCTTGAAGAAGATGAAGTGGATTTCCTTGTAGGGTCATCTAGTTCGGGTGACACATTGGCCGTGCTGCCACTGGCTGAAGAATATGAAAAGATCATGGTTGTCGAGCCTGCCGTCGCAGACAGTATCACTGGCTCGGAATTCAATGAATACATTTTCCGTACAGCTCGTAACTCTTCGCAGGATGCAGTAGCAGGTGCTGCGGCAATTGCAAAGAAAGGCGTGAAAATCGCAACTCTTGCTCCTGATTATTCATTTGGACGTGATGGTGTAGCAGCATTTAAGGAAGCAGCGGAAAAATTGGGTGCGGAAGTCCTTCATGAAGAATATGCAGATCCCGCTGCTACAGATTTTACTTCTAATATTCAAAAAATCATTGACCAGAAACCGGATTATCTATTTGTCGTTTGGGCTGGGGCTAACTCTCCCTGGAACCAGATTGCTGACATGAAGGTACAAGAAAAAGGCATCAAGATTTCAACGGGTGCTCCTGATATCGCAGCACTTGCAACAATGCAGCCG
>NZ_JBAVFI010000444.1:0-9867 GCF_049588175.1 Mesobacillus sp. | reverse complement strand
ATATCTAAGGTATCCAGATTTAAAGAAGAAACAGATGGAGACTTTGAGGAAATTTGCATATTATGCTGAACACGAAGCAATTGACAAACTTTCTAAAGAAGAGATAATTTCATCCGTAATTGCAGACGCAGAAAGAAAAGATATTACTGAGGAATTAGTGAAACTTACTGAGGAACATAATGGCTGAGATAATTTGTTCATTAACAAAACTTAGGCAGCAAGAACTTTAGAATTATTTAAAGGGGTGCCTGTAGTCTATAAAGCAAGAATTTTGGCCTTCTCTTGCGTACTATGCATTGTTTACGAGCGCTGGAGTTTTTTGTAGTTATCGTGGCTTTGAAAAGACTAATGCAGGATGAACGTTTCAGGGGAGTCCTAGATAAATGAATCGCAAGAGCAGTCATTTTAACCTTGCAGAAAAAAACAGCAGGGGAACAAAAATCTGCTGTTTGTTTCTCTAATTAAATTAGTTCATATGATTCGTCAATAATTTGAAAGCATTCTCTACCTCATCATCTGCAGGAGGTTCTGTATCCTTAAGTGGGTATTCTAAACCTAAAGCTTCCCATTTATACACACCTAATTTATGGTATGGTAATACTTCCACCTTTTTGACATTTACAAGTGTGCCGATAAATTCACCCAAGTGAGTGAGATCTTGAACATCATTTGTTACCCCAGGAACCAATACATGCCGCACCCAAATAGGGACTTGATGGTCTGAAAGGTATCGGGCAAAATCCAGAATGTGATCATTTGCCATACCTGTTAGTTTTATATGTTTTTTTCTGTTAATATGCTTTAAATCCAGCAATACCAAGTCTGTATATTTCATCAGTTCTTTTAGCTGTTCCTGGAATAATGGAGCGCTGGAATAGCATCCGCCTGAAGAATCAATAGCAGTATGGATGCCTAGCTTTTTACATTCTTTGAAAAGCTCTGTAAGAAATGGAATCTGCAGCAGCGGCTCACCACCGCTGACAGTTATTCCTCCGCCTGAAGATTGGATAAAAGGAAGATAGGATTTTAAATCATCAATGATTTCGGAAACAGCCATCTGTTTGCCAGTGCCGATTTCCCAGGTGTCTGCGTTATGGCAAAATTGGCAGCGCAGCAGGCACCCCTGGGTGAAGATAACGTAGCGGATTCCTGGTCCGTCGACAGTGCCGAATGTTTCGATAGAATGAATGTTTCCGTTCATGATGATTGCTCCTTTCTGGTAAAACAGGAGTTCCTGGAGAGTAGGTGGGAACTCCATGTTCTCCGCCGCTTTGATACGGCTATTCATTACATAGATTCATGGAAAGTACGGTTGATTACATCCATTTGCTGCTCGCGTGTCAGCTTGATGAAGTTTACTGCATAGCCAGATACACGGATGGTCAGCTGTGGATATTCTTCTGGGTGTTCCATGGCATTCATTAGAGTTTCTCTATTAAACACGTTAACATTTAAATGATGGCCATCTTTAATTGCGTAGCCATCGAGGATGGATACGAGATTGCTTGTGCGGCTTTCTTCCTCTTTTCCAAGCGCTTTTGGAACAATGGAGAAGGTGTTTGAGATTCCATCCATAGCATAGCTGTATGGTAGTTTTGCGACAGAGGACAGGGAAGCAAGGGTTCCTTTTGTATCCCGGCCATGCATTGGATTTGCTCCAGGAGCGAATGGTTCGCCAGCTCGTCTTCCATCTGGTGTATTTCCAGTTTTCTTTCCATATACAACGTTTGAAGTAATTGTAAGGATTGACATTGTATGCAATGAATTGCGGTATGTTGGGTGCTTACGCAGCTTTTTCATAAAGGTTTTTACGATTTCAACTGCGATGCTGTCAACGCGGTCATCATTATTTCCGTATTTAGGGAAATCACCTTCAGTTTGGAAGTCAATCGCAATTCCATTTTCATCACGAATTACTTTAACCTTCCCGTATTTTATCGCGCTTAAGGAATCAGCTACGACGCTTAAACCGGCAATTCCTGTTGCCATTGTGCGAAGGACTTCAGTATCATGGAGCGCCATTTCGATTCTTTCATAGCTGTATTTGTCATGCATGTAATGAATGATGTTCAAAGTGTTGATATAGAGGCCTGCGAGCCATTCCATGACGTTATCGAATTTTGCCATGACTTCATTATAGTCGAGAACTTCGCTTGTGATCGGACTGAAACCTGGTGCTACTTGTATTTTAAGCTTCTCATCAACACCGCCATTGATGGCATAAAGCAATGCTTTTGCCAGGTTTGCACGTGCACCGAAGAACTGCATCTGTTTTCCGATTTCCATTGCTGACACGCAGCAGGCAATTCCATAATCATCACCATATTCAGGGCGCATCAGGTCGTCGTTTTCATATTGTATTGAGCTGGTTTTAATCGACATTTCCGCACAATACTTCTTAAAGTTCTCTGGAAGGACTGTAGACCATAAAACGGTCAGGTTAGGTTCTGGAGCAGGTCCCAGATTATCTAGTGTGTGAAGGAATCTGAAAGAGTTTTTCGTAACAAGTGACTTGCCGCAATGCGCCATGCCGCCGATTGATTCCGTTACCCAGGTTGGGTCACCGCTGAACAATTCATTGTAATCAGGTGTTCTTGCGAATTTTACAAGTCGGAGCTTCATAACGAAGTGGTCGACCAGTTCCTGTGCTTCTTGTTCAGTCAATGCGCCGTTTTGCAGGTCGCGCTCGATGAATATATCCAGGAAGGTAGCCACACGGCCAAGGCTCATTGCCGCACCGTTTTGCTCTTTTATTGCAGCTAGATAAGCAAAGTAAACCCACTGGAAAGCTTCTGTTGCGTTAGAAGCCGGCTTAGAAATATCATAGCCATAGCTTTCTGCAAGCTTTTTCAATTCATTTAATGCACGGTATTGTTCTGAGACTTCCTCTCTAAGGCGCATAGTGTCTTCTGTCATGACACTGCTAGTAAAACCGTGGTCTTTCTTCTTTTGCTCCATAAGGAAATCCACACCATACAGCGCAACACGACGGTAATCGCCAATGATGCGTCCGCGTCCATAAGCATCAGGAAGCCCAGTTATGATACCAGCTTTACGTGCTTGGAGCATTTCCTTTGTATAAACATCGAACACACCCTGGTTATGTGTCTTGCGGAAATCTGTGAAGATTTTTTCAACTTCCGTATTCAGTTCATAATCATATGCTTCACATGCAGCCTTAGCCATGCGAATGCCTCCGAATGGCTGCATTGAGCGCTTAAATGGCTGATCTGTCTGGAAGCCAACAACCTTTTCTTTTTCTTTGTCCAGATATCCTGGGCCATGAGATGTGATGGTTGACACGATTTCTGTGTCCATATCCAAAACTCCGCCATTCTCGCGCTCCTGCTTTGTTAATTCCATGACCTGCTGCCATAAAAGGTTTGTTTCCTCAGTGGCTCCTGTCAGGAAGCTTGAATTACCTGTATATTCAGTATAGTTATTTAAAATAAAATCTCGAACATGGATTTCTTCCTGCCAAGTACCGCTTTTAAAACCTTTCCACTGTTCCATTATTAGTCACCTCAGAAGTAATTATTTATATAACAGTTATCACACTTTCATCATACTACGACTATAACAGTTTTGGTGTGACAAAATTGTGAAAAGATGAACAAACTGTGAATACCAATTAAAAATGTGTTTTTTGCATAAAGTCTAAGGAAACTGTATTATAATTATCTATTGATTTACGCGTTCTGTTATATAAAAATCCTATGATAAATAATACTATCAGGAAACGTTGCCACTATGGATGTATTGTTTTGTATGTTTTGTGTCAAAAAGAGGAGGAGGGGAGATGAAGAAAAAGAAAAAACAGGATATGGAATCCTGTTCTTAGAAAGGAATATTTAATCAACCACAATGTAAGCGATCATTGGACCGCTGTTTTCTGCATTAGTGTGTATCATGCAAATAAGTCTGTAGGTTCCTTCTTTGTCAAATTGCAGAGGAATGATTGTTTCTTCCCCCTTTTTAACGATACCTTTAAGATCTGTACCTTCAATAATGAATGGGTGTTCTTTTCCATTAACCCCTACAATTTTTAATCGGACTTTTTCTCCTTTTTCAACAAAGATGGTTCCAGGATCCCAACGGTAGGCCTCAATTTCTTTACCATCTTCAGTTGATGATTTAAATTCACCAGTTACCAGGTGAATCTCCCGAATCGTCTCTTTTTGCTGACTAATAGCTGGAGTGGCATCAGACTTGAAGGTCATCCAAAATGATCCGATTATAACAAGAAGAGCAAGTACGCCCACAAAGTATAATGCCCTTTTTTTCACAACGAAGAAATGCATATTTTCACCTCCTTTTTAAATATTTATGCTCGTCCATATAAAGAACTTGTCTAAATTTTTCAGGTTTCTATGTGTTTTTTTTAGGGTGTTTACGAAAGGATTGTTATTTTAATGGATTGTTTGCAGCAAACATTGATAAATAAGTTGATTGGAGCGTAAGTCCACTGGTTTTTCGCTGAATTTTAACTAAAGTGCTTTAATATTCCATTATTATTAAAATTCAATATCTTTGCAGAAATCTAGTTATATATTTGCTAAAATTAAACTCGGAGACTAGGATAATGGATGTGTTTGAATGAAGAAATTAATGATACTTTCTATTTTGATCATGTTTGGAGTTTTCACCTTAACTAAACCTGTTCATGCCGAAGACGGTTTCACTGAACTAACATCGGAGGCTGCTGTATTAATGGACACGCAGTCGGGTGCAATACTCTTCAGTAAAAATGAAGAGGTGAAAATGTATCCTGCAAGCCTCACTAAGATTGCTACAGCAATCTATGCAATAGAAAAAGGGAATTTGAATGATCAAGTAATAGTAAGTGAAAAAGTATTAAATATAGATGGAACAAGGGTATATTTAAATCCAGGTGAGCAAGTGACTTTGAAAAAGCTTATCCAGGGTATGTTGATCAATTCTGGAAATGACGCTGCACTGGCAATCGCAATCCATCTGGACGGTACGATGGAAAAGTATTCTCAACATGTTAATGAGTTTCTTGAATCCGAGATAGGTGTAGAAGCGACACATTTTGTAAATCCGCACGGTTTATTCGATGAGAATCATTATACGACGGCTAAGGATTTAGGTATGATCTTGAATTATGCGATGAAGAACAAGGATTTTCGTGAAATCTTTGCAACAAAACAAATGAAATGGGATGGAGAATCATGGGACACAACTATTTTGTCTCACCATCGGATGCTAAAAGGAGAAATCCCCTATCCAGGAGTTACCGGAGGAAAGACGGGATTTGTTGACCAGTCCAAGCAAACATTGGCCACTACGGCTGAAAATGGCCGGCTTAAATTAACTGCAATTCTGTTAAAATCAGAATATAAAAGGAAAATATACGATGACACAATTAAGCTGTTTGACTATGGATTCGCTAATTTTAAATCCTCTCAGATCAGAAAGGGTGAGGAATTCATAAGCGGGAAGTTGCGATTCATCTCCCAAGCGGATACTTTCTTGACTGAACCAATCGCCGAGGGCAAGAGATCTGTTGACTCAGATGGAGTGTTGTCTATTGAAAAAGGAGAAGGTAAGGTTATCCAAACCGTTGAACTGAAGCCGATAATAAAGAAAAAACTAGAAGTAAAGAATACTACACAGAAGGCAGAACAGAGTGGGGTATTGTCACTTAATTCTATTGTAGGCGGTATATTGCTTTTGCTTGCTGCCAGTGTTTTGGTATTGAATCGGAAACAAAAAAGAAATAGAAGGTATCGAAGCAGGTAATCATAGCCTGCTTTTTTTTAATTTTAATTATTCCCCTTATATTCTATAAACAAGAATGTAAAGGGGGATGTAACAATTAATTAACCTTCTTTTACATTCAGTTAATGATAGATTAATAGACTGTCTTTATAGTAGGGGAGTGGCTTAAATAACTTAGTTGGAGGTCTTGGAATGATTAAAGAAAACTTTAAAAAGAAGATTCTCCCGTTCGCTGTACTTTCCACTGTAGCGTTCGGCAGCTTAGCAGGGACATTTAATGCAAAGGCGGATAATGAAGTAAGTGATAACCGTGCAGAAATTAAGAACGTCATTTTCTTAATCGGTGACGGCATGGGTAATTCATATACATCAGCTTATCGTTATTTAAAGGACAACCCTGAAACACCTGAAATGGAAAAGACCGAATTTGATAAGTATCTTGTTGGAAACCAGATGACATATCCTGAAGATCCTGAACAGAATGTAACTGATTCTGCTGCAGCAGCAACCGCGATGTCTGCTGGGATTAAAACATACAACGCAGCGATCGCTGTTGATAATGATCAAAAACCAGTAAAAACCGTTCTAGAAGCAGCAAAGGAAAATGGCAAGGCAACTGGACTTGTTGCTACTTCTGAAATCACTCACGCAACCCCTGCTTCCTTTGGTGCGCATGATATTTCAAGGAAAAACATGAATTCGATTGCGGATGATTACTATGATGAAATGATTAACGGCGAACATAAAGTGGATGTAATGCTTGGTGGCGGATTAAGCAATTTTGTACGCCAGGACAGAGACCTTACTGAAGAATTCAAAAAAGCTGGCTACAGCTATGTTACAGACAAAACGCAAATGCTTAATGACAAAAATGGAAAAGTCCTTGGGTTATTTGCTGATGGCGGGATGCCTAAAATGATAGACCGTGAAGAAAAAACTCCGTCCCTGGCGGATATGACTACATCTGCGATCGAGCGTTTAAACCAGGACAAAGATGGATTCTTCCTAATGGTTGAGGGAAGCCAGGTAGACTGGGCTGGGCATGACAACGATATAGTTGGTGCTATGAGTGAAATGGAAGACTTTGAAAAGGCTTATAAGGCTGCAATCGAATTTGCGAAGAAGGACAAGCATACTCTGGTTGTTGCAACTGCTGACCACTCTACAGGCGGATATTCAATCGGTGCAGACGGTGAATATAACTGGTTTAGTGAGCCGGTAAAGGCTGCAAATCGTACACCTGACTTCATGGCTAATGAAATAGCTAATGGTGCTGAGGTTGAAGAAACTTTGCAGAAATATATCGATCTTGAATTGACTGCTGAGGAAATCCAGTCAGTAAAAGATGCGGCAGCTACAAAGAAGGTATTAACAATTGATAATGCTATTGAAAAGATTTTTGATGGCCGTTCTCACACAGGATGGACGACTGGCGGACATACAGGTGAAGATGTACCGGTATACGCTTTTGGACCTGGGAAAGAACGCTTCTACGGACAGATTGACAACACGGACAATGCTAAGAATATATTTGATATCCTTGAAAACGGCAAAAGAAAATAAACATTAAATCTCCCGCCGGGGCCTTGGCCACGGCGGGAAGTTTTTTAGAGAAGGGGTTTCTCAATGAAAAAATATCTCACTTTACTTTTAGCTATTTCAATTTTATCTGGCTGTTCCGCAGCAGCTCAGGAGGATTCTACTAAAGAAACTAAAGCTGATGTGACTGTTAAAGCAGTTGAAAAGCCGAAAACCCATAATATAAATGTGCCCAATCCTCAAGTAACAGATGATAGTACTTTAAAAAAGATAGGGGACACAGTTACTGATCGTAAAGGTGAACTTACTTTAAAAGCAGTCAAAGAAGTAAACAAGCATTTTACTTTAGGCGGTATCCAATATGCGGTAAAGGATATTAAGTTGATGCATTATGTTCCTGACTACAGCATGATTGATTTTTTTCATCCTTACACGCATGAAGAAGAATTCGATTTCGTTAAGGTTGGAATTGAAATTGAAAATACTTCTAAAGAAAGCTATCATTTCGCTCCTGTAGCGTTAATGAAGGTCAATGAATCTATTCACAAAACATGGGAAGATGATTTTTATCTAGAGGAATTGAATGGGGAAATAGCTGCAGGTCAATTGAAAACAGGGAATGTCGGGTTTATTGTTGATGAACTGGATGGACTAAGCGAAGTTGAAATTATATCTGGTGACCTAGTCGGTGATGACAAAAAGAAAAAAGCAAGTCCAGTAAGACTGGTAATTCCTATATCTGAGTAAAAACAAAGCCATGGGTTATCCCATGGCTCTTATTTTTATGTATGCAGGCAAATCCTATAGATTTTAGATTGCCTATGATTTTATAAGGGAAGTTGAAAAGAGCATGATAAATGAAATTCCCGCCATGGCAATTACCCAGAGCCAGGCAGCCTCCATGTTTCCCGACTCGATCGCAACATAAATGGCTGTTGGAGCAGTCTGTGTCTTTCCGGGAAGATTACCCGCAAACATAAGCGTTGCGCCAAATTCCCCGAGTGCCCTTGCGAAACTGAGGATCAATCCGGTAACGAGGGTTTTTGCGGAAAGGGGTAATGTCACATACAGAAAAACCTTCCACTCGCCGGCGCCATCCACTCTTGCTGCTTCCTCGGTCCCTGGGTCAATCGAAAGGAATCCACTCTTTGCTGATTGATACATTAGTGGAAAGGCCACCACCGAGGATGCAATGACTGCAGCCCACCATGTGAACATAATTGGGCTTCCAAATATATTTTCTATCATCCTGCCAACAGGGCTGTTGATTCCGAAGATGATAATCAATAAAAATCCTACTACTGTAGGCGGCAAGACTAGAGGCAAGGTCAAAGCTGTTTCAATAGCTGTTTTACCGAAAAAACGTTTCCTTGATAAGACTCTTGCCGCCAATATACCTGAAATGAAAACGATAATGACTGATATTGATGCGATTTCAAGGGAAAGCTTAATCGGTGTCCAAAAATCACTGTACATTAATAATCAATCCAATGCTGCTGTAAAGCCGTATTTTTTAAAAATATCCATAGCCTCTTGACTCCTCAAGAATTCGAAAAACTGGATTGCTTCATCAACATTCTGAGAAGAAGAGACTACACCTGCAGGATATATAATGGGATCATGCAAATCGTGTCCGGAGATTTGGACCATCTTTATTTTATCAGAAATTATCGCATCTGTTTTATAGACAATCCCTGCATCGACATTTGCGGTCTCAACATAGGATAAGACTTGCCGGACATCCTTTGTATTAATGATTTTCGATTCCAGCCTGCTCCATAAGCCTGTTGAAATGAATGTTTGTCTGGCATACTGCCCTGCAGGTACTGTTTCTGGCGTGCCTATGGCTATTCTTTTAATATCCGTTTTAAGCAAATCATCAAGGGATTCGATGCTATGTTCTTCTTTTGGCAAAATTAATACTAATTCATTTCCCAAAAGTTGAGCACTATGATTTTTATCAATCCTATCTTTTGCTATTAGCTGATTATATTTATCCTCAGCTGCTGAAATAAAAATATCAACTGGTGCGCCATGAGAAATTTGCTGCTGGAGGGAACCTGATCCGCCGAAATTATAAATGAGTTTTATTCCAGGATTATCGTCCATATATTTTTGTCCTGCTTCCTCAAGTGCTTCACGAAGACTTGCTGCTGCGGATACCGTAAGTTCTTTTTGCTGATTTTCTTTATCGCTTTGACAGCCTGTAATAATTATCAATATGCCAATAAATAATATGATATATAACTTCCTCAAGTGAGACATCCTCTCATTAGTATACAATGATAAAAAAATTGGCTCGCGACTTCCGCATAGATTAAAAGTGTATACATGAAATCAATGGAGCTTTAATTCGGCCAAAAAATAATTCCATTGTGATCAATAATTGACCGTTGAAATCATATAGCCTTTATGGACAAAAAAGTTTTCCAATAAAGGCTATATGATAAAAAAAATTATTTTAAAAAGGAAAAAGATGCTCCTGTAAGTTAAGAAACTACACAAAGAGTAATTAATATTAATTAACATACTGATTATATCGAATTATCCATGGAGAGGCACATAAAAAATATCACAGGTTAGCGA
>NZ_JBAVFI010000443.1:0-2161 GCF_049588175.1 Mesobacillus sp. | reverse complement strand
GCCTCCCATCCCCAAAAGATAAAGAAAATGGTCGCAAACGTCGATGACTTTGACTATATCCTTACAGATACAGAATTTGAGGCTTTCATGCTTGAATGTAAACTGATCAAAGAATTAAAGCCTTTGTTTAATAAGAGAATGAAAAGCCATCTTTCCTATACCTATATCAGAATAAAAACAGATGGCCCTTATCGTAAAATCTTCATAACTCCAGACAGGAAAGAACATGATGCTGCCCTCTATTTCGGACCATATTCCAGTCCGATTTATGTAAAAAAAGCAATCGAGAACTTGAAGGAAGCTTTCCATATGAATTGCCTTCATCCTCTCAAGGGTTCCCCATGCTTGAATTACTCGCTCGGGAAATGCAATGGCTTGTGCCTAGGTGGAGATGCTGTTGGACAGTACAACGCGATTGTCGATAAGTTTATAGCTTTGCTTCAAGGAACTGACATGGACATTCTTGAAGAATGGGAGCGAAAAATGGAGCAGGCTTCCGAGGAATTTCGATTTGAAGAGGCGGTTAAATACAGGAATTATCGTAAGTCGTTATCTCTCCTTTTATATAAGGAAAGTGTCATCCATTTTTCTGAGGAGAATAAAAACATTGCAGTCATCGAACGCTTGAGTGATGAAAAGGTGAAATTATTTTTAATAAAGGGGCATGAAATCATCTTCAGCGAAAAATTCAAATTTGAGAATGCAGAGCAGCTTTCTGAAACAATCAGAATCCAAATTCTCAATCATTTTCAAGAGAACGCTCATAGGGAATCCATAGCTATCAGCAAGGAAAATCTCGATCAAGCGCAAATCATATATAGTTATTTGAATAGCACGAATGCGAGATTCACCGTCATTCCTGATCGTTGGATTGAATCCAGAGATTTTGCTCAATTGGACGATGTGATTAAACAGTTGTTAATGAATCTTTAATCGTAAAGGGCTGCAATGTTAAGATTGCAGCCCTTTACTTCTATTAATCTCTTATTTCTCTTTATCCCATACAATCGAAAAAGTAGTTCCCTGTTGGCTTGTTTCTTTTAAAATCAGATCTGCTCCTAAAGCTCTTGCCAGCATTTTGCTAAAAGGCAATCCCAGTCCAAGTCCTCTGACTTTGAGTTTCTTCTTTTCACCTCGGAAGAAGCGTTCAAATACATAAGCTTGTTCTGCTTCCGGAATGCCTGAACCAGTATCTTTAATATCAATCCTCCCATTAGAAAGAATGATGGATATGGATCCATTTTTACCTATTGCCTGAAAAGAGTTATTCAATAAGTTGATCATGATTTGCTGCAGCCGAAGCGGATCGGTCATTTTATTGATTGGATGGTCCGGCACAATTACTTTTAAATCAACAAGCTCATTTTGTGTGACCTGCCATTGCCTGCCGATCTCCTTGATGAGTTTATTCATGTTGCAGTTTTCAGTACGTATAGTAAAAGCACCGGCAGCTAATGAGTTAAAATCGAGCAGGTCAGCAATCATTGTCTGCAGTCTTTGAATTTCTTTTAACGTGATATCCAAAAATTCCTGGCGCTCCTCACCTGTCACAATGCCATCCCTGACAGCCTGGACAAGACCGCTTATAGATGTTACAGGTGTTTTCAAATCGTGTGTCACACCTGCCAATAGCTCTGCACGCATTTGCTCCAGCTGGATGAGACGGTTGGTCATTTCCTTGAATGAGGTGACCAATTCATAGAGTTCCAGTTCGTTTGGCTCTGTATCCAGAGTGATGTCGTAATCTCCTTCTCTCACCTTGGCTGCAGCCCGTGCGACGTCCTGGATTGGTTTTATTATTTTTTTAGATAGAAGATAAATGACGCCCCATCCCAGCAGGCCTAATCCCACCAGCAAAATAGTCAACAGCCGATATTCTTGATCGACGTTTGACAGGTCGGATTTGCTTTGCATGACTACAACCCAACCGGTTTGCCTTTCATCAACAGTTAAAGGGGATTTTACGGCGTAAACGTCAATACCATTGACCTCAAGCTCCTGGACAGTATCTTCACTTTCAATCACCTCAGGTGGGACTTGCCCTGAGGTACGACCGGGACCTCCACCTGGTCCCCGATGAGATGGTCCAAGGTTTAAAACATTTCCATCCAAATCCGTAATGTAAAGCTGCGGCTGATTTTCCATTTGAAGAATTCTTGCC
>NZ_JBAVFI010000442.1:0-2060 GCF_049588175.1 Mesobacillus sp. | reverse complement strand
CCTCCACTCTGATATCCTTATTACCAAGGAATTTTACAACAAAAAATCCTGCCATCAAGCTGCCAATCAAATAAGCAAGGAGAAAATATATTATCAACATAAATCTGCACAACCTGTCCAATTTAATTATTTTAGGTTTATTCGCCAATGAACGAATTAATTCCTTTAATTACTATCTCCTTTGACTTCATGTCCGTAAAAAATTCCCGGCCTGAGGATTAGGCCGGGAATTTTTTTAATTCTTTCCAATCTTGATTGCCTGTGCCAGTAATTCTTTGTCAAATTCCTTTTCAAGCAGTTCAATATTCTTCCTGAAATGATCAAGGTTCTTTGTTCCGATTAAAACAGAGCTAATACCTTTGTTTTCATACAGGAAATTTAATGCCAGCGTAGAGAGAAGGTCTCCGTCATTATTGACAAGTTCAAGCATTTGCTCAAGCTTTGCTGGTTTGAATTCTGCCTTTAACGCCCTGGATGTCAGCAGTCCTCTGCCAAGTCCTGTCCGGATTAAGACTCCCAGTCCTTTTTCTTCACAAAGCTTGATGTTATCTTCATTTTCCTGGTTCAATAAATGATATTCCATCTGCATAACATCAAAATCCCCAGACAAGATGCATTGCTTTGCGAGTTCGCCATCAATCGAGGCTCCAAGATAGCGGATTTTCCCTTCTTTTTGGGCATCCTTCATCGCTCTGACTGTCTCACCTTCAGCAATCACTTTTTCAGGCTCTGGTCCAAAGTGGATTTGCATCAAATCAATGACATCCGTTTTCAATAAGGTTAAACTTCGATCAATAGATTCCTTGATTGCCTTATAGGAAAAATCGTAGAAGGTAGAAGGTTCATCATTATGTTCACCACATTTTGAAGCTAGAATATATTCAGTGCGTCGGTTTGAAATCGAATTGCCGATACGCTCCTCGCTCCGATGGTAAGCACTGGCTGTATCAACAAGGTTGATGCCAAGATCGAGCACCGAATTCAATACGATGCCTGCTTCTTTTTCATCCGGACGCTCTTTATCCGCCAATCCCCAGTCTCGTCCAATCGATAATGCGCCAAACCCAATGAATGTTACTTCCTCATTCATGGTGTTAATCTTACGTTTTTCATATGCTTTTGTCATTGGTATCACTCCAGTATGTATGTCTTCTTTGTTTCAATAGATTATAACAAATTCAAACTAATATCTCTAACAAGAGGATATTACTATAATGGACGTTTTTCTGTTGGCTCGACCATTCCGACAATATTAACGGAGTCACTGTTAAGAATTCCATCTATCACACCGGAAGAAATCTCCTCATTCGTTAACCATCTTGAGTGGTTTCCTTCTATTTTAAAACCTAGTTGCACCTGGCGATAAACACAATCATCAGAAATGGGCAGCTTTTTTTTCGTCTCGGAAAGATTCCTGCCGCTGCCCAGAACGTGAATTAATTCCCATGAATGGCCAGGAACTGTATTCAACTTAATCGTGGTTTCGAGAGCCTTTTCTGCATCTGTTCGCACCCATGCAACGATTAAATCAAACAAGCCGTTTTTCTGTATGCTCATGGCAATTCTTTTTTCTAGTTCCCCTATATTTCGATAATCTACACTTATCGGTGTAATATCGGCATGGCTCGATTTTTCTATTAAACTTTCCAAACGATTTGGATTCCGACCAATCACTGATACACTATACCCCTGTTCCAATAGCCATAAAGAAACCGGTGCAAGCATCCCAGTTCCACCAATCACTAGTGCATGTCTCATGTTCATAACACTCCCTCTTAAAACTCAAGGCTCTGCTAAACTGGACTATTGATTCCGCTCAGGGCTCTCGCTTTGCTCCTGCGGTCTCACCTTGGCAGCTGAACCCCCAGGACATTGAATAGCTTCCTCGAATCTGCCCACGCACGATGGAAATGCGTTAGCATTTTCGGAGTCCGCTCCAATCAACAGGTGCTAAAAATAAGCATTGAACTTTAACAACCAAAATCCAAAAAGCTAACTATGAATTTAATTCTTGATTGAAACCACTACTGTATTTATTAAAATGGATTTGTAAAACTAAA
>NZ_JBAVFI010000441.1:0-6304 GCF_049588175.1 Mesobacillus sp. | reverse complement strand
TAATAATATTGTAAGCGGTTCATGAATATCTCGTTTGGACAAAATAATTAGTTGTATAAGCAATAGTACCGAAAGAAGGGAAGGACAGTGGCGAACAAGAAATTAGTTTATTTTGTTTCCTTAAGTTCTAATGTGCCTTATGTATTAAAAGAAGCGGTAAAGAATGCAGAGCAGGGCAACGAGATCACCATTTTCTTCGATCTTGACGGTGCCAGGGTACTTGATAAGCGGTACTTAAAAATAATGGAACGTACTCATCATATTGATCTTGCCTATCTCATGAAAAGAGCCATGGATTTGGGCATTGTTTTTTTTGGATGCCAGATGAATGTGCTGATTGCGGATGGCCTTGAACTGGTTGACGGTGCCCAATTAGCGGGAGTAGCGACATTTTTGGAGACTGCCTATCAGGCAGATGCGGTTTTAAGCTATTGATGGAGGCGAATGGGATGGATATGGATCAGAAAAAAGTGGTGGTAATGGCCCTGCATGATGAACTGGAATCTGCGTATCCTCCGTTGAATGTTGCGGTTGGCGCTGCATCATCAGGCGCAGAGGTGATTTTGGCGTTCTCCCGAAAAGGTGTAAATATTCTAGATAAAAGATATATATCAGTTCCCTCAGCTGACCTTGAATACCTATCAAATGCAATCAGCGATTTCGGTGTATCTTCTGTTCATGAACTACTGGGAATTGCCGTCGAAATGGGAGTTCAGTTATACGTTGTAGATTTAGATATAAAGGATAATTTTGAGTTCGTACACCCGGCGGAGCAAGTGCCGATTAAATGGGTATTGAACGAGGCGGCATCAGCAGATTTATTTATGCATTTTTAGCGGGATAAAAGAGGTTGATTTGCAGAGGAACAAAACTAGCCTGATTATGCGGAACAAAAAAAGACAGAGAAAGCCTCTAACGGGTTTACTTTAGAGGTGCAAACATTACATTGTAAAACACATAGGAAAACGCACTTGAATTCACAATATAATTCATAGTGCGTTTTTTATTGATTTAGCAGCATTTTGACGAATTTTAATTGCTTATTGTTTCCTAATTCACATATTAAATCACAGGGTATGAAATAATTATTGGAGGATATGTGAATTATTTGTGATTTAGTAAGAATTCTTATCCTAATTGAGCAACCAGTAATATTTAAAATAAGCGGAGATTTTCCCGTTAGTCGGTAGAATAGAGCTCGATTCGGGGTAAATAAGCGGAGGTTTTCCCTTTATGCAAAGCAAAATTAACGATTCTAACGTTTTTTGACTCAATAGAGGGAATCTTTCCGTCTATTTAAGCTATTTTCAGTGTTATTTCCTAATTAAGGGTAAATTCTCCGCTTATTTACCAAACTCGCCTCGCTTTAGCGTCTAATGAACTTGTACAACTTACGGGTGTTTAAATTCAAAAAAGGCTTAGTGATATTTGTATCCCTAAGCCTTTTTGACTGTGAATTATGCTGTGAAGTTTATGTGATTTGCTATTAGATTTTGTCTGCGAGTTACCGTTTTGCACATCACAAGTAAACCCGTTAGAAAGCCTCTCTGTCTTTAATCTTTATTGTCAGCCTGTCTGTTTTGACAGTTCGTTTTTAAAGGTCACTTTATTTTTGCCAAGATCCTTTGATTGAAGCAGCAGCTGGTCAGCATAAATATAGCCCTTTTCCATTGAAGTGTACGGGTTCATTGTAAAGAAATACAAACCAAATGAAGAAGTAATCGAAACGGAGTGAATGTCAGATTTGTACTCCACATCAACTGAACTAGCTTCGATTCCATGGCGGATTTTTTCCACTAGATCAATGGTTTCAGTGAATGATCTATTTCTCAGGATCAGCGTGAATTCCTCGCCGCCGCTTCGGAAAAGGTAATCATTTTCAGATAAATAATGCTTCAATGTCAGAGCGAAATGCTGGATCACCCTGTCACCGACAGCGTGATTATATGAATCATTGATTCGTTTGAATTTATCGATATCCGTTACAACAATGCCGATTCTTTCGCCCGTTTGATTCAATTCGGACATTTTTAGATCCATGAATGCCCGGTTCGGAACACCTGTAAGGAAATCTGTATAAGCCATTTGTTCGAACTTGTCCCGCTCGATTTTATTCTGGATATTCTGTGATTTTGAATGGAAGGAGCGGCTCACCAAATAATTCAAAATAAATAAGCTGACCATCATTTCCCATTTCTGCTCTTGGAGGAACAGCAGCAGCAGTCCATTGGTAAAAGCTGTTTTACCCAGATCCAGAATATTGTTGCTTTCCCTGAAGAATTGGAGGGCCTCCCGCACGCTTTTGATTTCCCCCATAATGTAAAAAGCCGTAGACAGGAATGTATAAGATATTATCATGGTGCCCACCGCAAGGATGCACATCAGGATCCAAAATCCAAATGGAATCCCCTCAAATATCGGATAGGCTAGCTTAAATGAAAAATAACCAATTGAGTAAATCAGTACATGGGCACCAATATTGTAGAATGTGTCCCAAAATTCATCTTCGTCAGCAGTCTTGGAGTTTTTCCTGGAAAAATATACGGTGAAGCGAAAGATCGTCTCGAAAATGAACAAGCCTATTGGGCCTGCGAAAATGCCGAATGATAAGCTGTAATTGATCCCATAATCAAACTTCAGTGTTCCATTTTGCCCAATGATCCTAAGATGGTTATACATGGTCGAAAACAACCAATATATGAATAAAGCTATTAAGAATGTATGTTTATCCGCGAAAAAGGTACCTAATCCAAAAGCCACGGCAATTGAAACAAAAAATAGTGAAACATTATATAACCTAGCTTCCAGCATAGGCATAATTTCCCCTTTCCCAATCTCTACCATATAATATTATCCTACATTCGAAGCAACTTGCAAAGTAATTTTTTGATTTGTTTAAATTTTTGTACCATTTATTTTGTCTGCTGCGTATCATAAATGGCTATGATGGGAGTAGAAGGAAAAATAAAATATTTCGTGTAAGGAAATAGTGCATTTAAAGGAAAATATTACAGTCTTGTCGAATAATATACTATATATATTCAGAATTTTTAATTAATACTGATTAATTTTTAGATACTTGATTGTGTCAAAACTCTATGCTGATTTTTAGCACCTGTTGATTGGAGCGGAGGGAACTCGACTCCTGCGGGAGGCTCACCTGACGCCCCGCGGAAAGCGAGTGCCTGGAGCGGAAATCAACAGTCTAATTCAAAATAGCCAAAATTTAAGAGAATACTTATTAAGAGAGGGGTCGTATATGGATCTTTTGTTCATTGGTGTTCTAGCATTGTTGCTGCTTGTGGTTGCGGGAGTAAGTTTGTTTTATCAGCGAAAAAACAAACTAAAACAGCTTCCCGCAAATAATCCCGAAGCTTTTCTGAAGAATGGCATGCGCGAGGAAGGGAAAAAGCTTGTCGCCGTCATCGGCGGAGATGTCGTTCATGGGAATATTAGCTTTAATTTTGTCGAAGACGCTACTAAGCGGAAGGGCTGTGTTGATTACCAATTTATTAATGACGGTGTCAATGGCAGCACGGCTTTTGATGTCCTTCAACGCCTTGATCATGTGATTGCCTGCAATCCAGAGTTCGCCATCGTAATGGTCGGATTGAATGATGCATCAGCAAAGATTGCTCCGGATATTGCGAAGAGGAATATCAGGTTGCAGGAACAATTTGAGAAACCATCTTTATTAGTTTATGAGAAGAACCTTGCTCAAATTGTGAATAGGCTAAAATCGGAAACGACGGCAAAAATTGCTTTGTTCTCACTCCCGGTAGCGGGTGAAAACTTATTTTCAAAAGCGAACAAGGAAATCGACCAATACAACGAAGTCATAAAAAAAATCGCTGAAATAAGCAATGTATCCTACCTGCCTTTTAATGAAAAATTAAAAGCCTATTTAAAGGGAAAAGGACATACGAGGGGGCGTTCTTTAAAAAATAGCTCTAAACTGTTTGAAAAGGCGATTATTCAGCACTTTGTATACGGATACAGCCTGGATCGGATTGCGCATCTGAATGGCTTTTTACTATTGACTGACGGCATGCACTTGAACAGCACCTCGGGAATGATGGCGGCCCATCAGATTGAGCTATTCCTGAAAAAGAATGAACTGAAAGCAATCCAATAAAAAGGATACTGCGACTGCTGGCAGTATCCTTTTGCATTTAGGCCAAAACTTCGCTGATGAACGCATGGATGTTGTCTTCAGAATCTCTAAAGAATGTCATCCATGTCTCAGTTTTGCCCACTTTAGCCACCACATGTGGTTCGTCTAAAAAGCTTACTCCTTTTGCAAGCAATTCCTCATACTTTTCCCTTATCTTTTCCACCTGGAAATAAATGACCGAACTCGGGTGGGCAAATTGGTCATTTTCTGGGATGCTGAGGAGAAGACGGACACCATCACAGTCAAAGAAAGCCATCGTCTCAGTGTTGAACAAAAGCGGAAGCCCTAATAGCTCCTGATAAAAAGGAATGGCTCTTTCCAAGTCTGTTACCGGTATACCGATTTGGCCGATTTTTTGGATAGGATGATTGCTCATTGTAACCTCCTAAAGATAATGTTTTGCCAGGAACAATTTGATGTCAACGTCGATTTTCATGAGGTCTTCGTCGGATGGAAAATGCCCCATCGTATATCGCTTTAATTCTAATTGGTTACCGAAAAGTCCTGCTGCTTTCTGGGAAATCTTTTTTTCAGGGAAAAAGATGTCCTCAGTCCCAGTTATGACGAGGGTCGGAGCATGATAATCTTGCAGTTCCTCTGCAGTCGTAAGCTTAGGCATTTCATCCTCTAAAGACACGTATTTAAAAATACTGCCGATAATCCCCTCATCCGTGTCTTTCATACTGTTTCTCGACATCACATTGGAAATTTTTCTCAAGCTTTTAGCAGACCCGTTGATTTTATAAAATAACATCGGCACAAGGATTTCCTTGATCATTTGCGTTTTTGATCCAAGGCTGATTCCTGCTGGTGCAACGAGTACTGCACACTGTATCTTCTCCGGTATAAAAGCTGCCAGCCGGAGGATGATGCCCCCGCCATAGGAAGGACCAATAAAAGCACATTTTTCAATCTGATAATGTGCCATTAAATCTTCAATCCAATGGGCGAAACTTTGATCTGAAGCAGAAATCCGGGCTTCGTCACTATAGCCTGGATGGCCAATGGTATCAGGCGCGTAAATCTTGTAATCTGTTAACAAACCCCTGAACCAGGATAGGGTCATTGGATTAATGCAATTTCCTCCCTGGAATATAAATATTGGCTTCCCATTTGGGTTGCCCAATTTAAGGACATGCGTTTTTCCGAAACGTGTAGCAACATACTCCCGGGCAATAGGTAGATCAAACTGGGTTAGGTACTGTTCGTATTGGCTGAGGATTTGTTCTTTTCCTTCTTTGCTTTTATAGATAGTGGCCATTCGTTTAGGACTCCTTCATTTATTTTGCGAAAGAAAAGCATATATTCAACTGGATGACTGTAATAAATTAACAAAAATACTTATTATTATATTACTTTAGCAATAGTAAAATTTCTTGTTTTTTTTATAGATAAAGGTGAGTGTATAATAATTTCTAAAAGAGTTTATAGGAGGTCAAGCATGCTGGATTTAACTATTCCTGGCAGAGAAAAGCTTGAAATTAAGCATTTAGTCTTGGATTTTAACGGCACGATTGCGTTTGACGGTGAGTTAATCAGTGGGGTAGAAGATAGGATTCATCTTTTAAGCAGACAGCTGGAGATTCACGTTATCACGGCAGATACCAATGGCAGCGTTTTGAATCAATGCAAAAAACTGCCTGTGTCGGTTCACATTCTCCGTTCAGGAGACCATACAAAGGAAAAAGGAGAATTCGTGCGAAGTTTGGCTGGCACGGTCTGTGTAGGGAATGGTGCTAATGATGCTGTGATGTTTGAAGAAGCAAATGTCGCCATTGCGGTGATCGGGAATGAAGGCTGCGCTACCTCCACACTCTTGAAAAGCGATATGATCGTTCATCATATTAACGAAGCATTGGATTTATTGTTAAAACCCAACCGCATCATTGCTACTTTGCGAAGATAAGATTTTTTTATCTGTAAAAATTAAATTTTATGTAAAAAAACGCGTTTTGTCTGAAGCATTACTATCAAGAGTTCCTGGATTCCGCGAAAAGAAGGGGGAATTTTGCAGAAAACCAATTTTATTCCGCGAAAAGAATAGGTCATTCCGCGAAAAAATATTCCTATTCCGCAAAAAGAACATATCTTTCCGCGAGTTTTTGTCGAAATCCCGCAACCTGGAAATTT
>NZ_JBAVFI010000440.1:0-8128 GCF_049588175.1 Mesobacillus sp. | reverse complement strand
ATTCTATCTTGTGTGAAACTATTCGGAGGTGCTTATTTAAAATGGCAGTAAAAATTCGTTTAAAACGTATGGGAGCTAATAAATCTCCTTTCTATCGTATTGTAGTAGCTGATTCACGTTCACCACGTGATGGCCGTTTCATCGAGTCTGTAGGAACTTACAACCCAGTTGCTCAACCTGCTAAGGTTGAACTTAACGAAGAGTTGGTTCTTAAGTGGCTTAAAGACGGAGCTAAACCATCTGATACAGTGCGCAACTTGTTCTCAAAGCATGGTATCATGGAAAAATTCCACAACGCTAAGCTTAGCAAGTAATTATGGAAGCGCCCATGAAAGAATTAATTGAGACGATCGTGAAACCCCTTGTTGATTTTCCAGAAGATGTTCATGTAAATGTACACGAAGAAGATCAGCGCGTAACCTATAAGCTTTCCGTCAACAAAAGTGATATGGGCAAAGTAATTGGAAAGCAGGGACGCGTTGCAAAGGCGATACGAACAGTAGTCTATGCAGCAGGATCATCACAGCAAAAGAAGATTTTCTTAGAAATCGTCGAATAAAAGCCTACGCTCAGTATTGCAAAAGCAAAGCTGAAGCTGGTACAGGCTCTGTCTGTATAATGGCACTCGAATTGGAGGGGATAACCCTCCTTTTTTTCTTTTTAAAATAAGTACGATATAATTATGGGCAAGTGTACATTTTCAATGCTGTTGTATTAGTGCGAAGAGTGTGTAAGGGGGAAATGCTTTGAAGGTACTGCAAACAATAATGGTTAAACAGGTACTGACAGAAGAAAGCAAGGATCGGTTCCACCAAAAATATCACTCCAGGAAACTCCAGCTGCAAAAGGAATGCGACCAGCTAAGATTTGAACTGAAAAAGCTCGAAAAGGCAAAGAAGTTTCCTCCTGAGACCTTAAAGAAACATTTTGAAAATGAAATCAAGAATCATAAAGAGAAAATCAAGCTGCTTGATTTCCAGATTGAGCAACTACATATTCTTCCGCTTGGAAGCGAAATTAAAGAAACAGAATTACAGGGTTTAGTCGAAATAAAAGAAGGGGACCAATGGGATGAGTTCCTTTCGGGAAAGACTATTATAGTGAAAGACGGAATCGTGACCGAAATACGCGAGAGGTGATGAAACATGGAAAAATACTTTAATGTCGGAAAAATTGTAAATACGCATGGAATCCGTGGAGAAGTCAGAGTTATATCAAGAACCGACTTCCCGGAAGAGCGCTATAAAGTAGGCAATACTCTGCTGTTATTCATGCCAGGTTCAAAGGAACCTATTGAACTTACTGTTAAAAGCCACAGGACGCATAAAAATTTTAATTTGCTGACGTTTGAAGGTTATGACAATGTTAACCAGGTTGAAAAGCTAAGGGACGGCATCCTAAAGGTTCCTGAAACTCAGCGAGGAAAACTGGAGGAAGACGAATTTTATTTCCAGGATATTATCGGCTGCCTAATGTTAACCACTGCAGGCGAAGAACTCGGTAAGGTGGTTGAAATTTTAACCCCTGGCGCTAATGATGTATGGGTAGTGAAAAATGGGAAGGGAAAAGAGGTTCTCATCCCATATATTGAAGACATTGTTAAAAAAGTGGATGTCAATGAGAAAGTCATTGTGATAGAACCTATTGAAGGGCTTCTGTCATGATGCACATCGATGTCCTGTCCATCTTTCCGGAAATGTTTGAAGGTGTTTTCGGGCACTCGATATTGAAAAAAGCTGCTGAAAAAGAAGCAGTTCAATATAATGTCGTCAACTTCCGTGACTTTGCGGACAATAAACATCGAACTGTCGATGATTATCCATATGGGGGCGGTGCAGGTATGGTCCTTAAGCCGCAGCCGATCTTTGACGCTGTTGCTGACCTTAAGGAACGTGCGAAAAGCTCCGCGCCCCGTGTTATTCTTATGTGTCCCCAGGGGGAGCGGTATACGCAAAAGAAAGCAGAAGAGCTGGCAAAAGAAGAGCATTTGATTTTTATTTGCGGGCACTATGAAGGCTATGATGAGCGGATTCGTGAACATGTGATTACCGATGAGATTTCAATTGGTGATTATGTGCTGACAGGTGGAGAACTCGGTGCCATGGTTGTTGTTGACAGTGTCGTACGCTTGCTGCCCGGAGTGCTAGGAAGTGAAGAATCTCATATTCAGGACTCTTTCAGTACGGGTCTTCTTGAACACCCACACTATACCAGGCCATCCGATTTCCGGGGTTTGAAGGTGCCTGATGTACTGATTTCAGGAAATCATCGTTTAATAGAAGAATGGCGTATGAAGGAAAGCCTGAAGCGTACCATTGCACGCAGGCCAGATCTTTTAGAAGAAGCAGAACTGACCGATCAGCAAAAAAAATGGTTGGATGAACTTTCAAAACTTGAAGATTGATATTGCAGTCAGCGTTAGTTTATGGTAAGATACTTCTTGTGGCTTAAAGCGAACGTGCTTATGCCGCTTATAACGATGTTCCGCTGCAATGAAACGTTTTGCAAGAGCATTTGTGGGAGGAGATGAAAACGATGCAACAATTAATCGAAGAAATCACAAAAGCACAACTTCGCACTGATCTTCCATCTTTCCGTCCTGGTGACACATTACGTGTACACGTTAAGGTTGTCGAAGGAACTCGCGAACGTATCCAGTTGTTTGAAGGTGTAGTGATAAAGCGTCGTGGTGGTGGAATCAGCGAAACTTTTACAGTACGTAAAGTTTCTTACGGAGTAGGCGTTGAGCGTACTTTCCCTGTTAACACACCAAAAATTGCGAAGCTTGAAGTTATCCGTCGCGGTAAAGTACGCCGTGCGAAACTTTACTACCTACGTAACCTGCGTGGTAAAAAGGCTCGTATCAAAGAAATTCGATAAGATTGAATGTAAAAAAGGAGCTTGCCTAGCCAAGCTCCTTTTTCATACTCAAGGAAGGGTTAATACTGGTCAAAGATACTGCAGGACAACCCTTCAGATATATTTCTTGAAATATGTAATGGATAAACATTATTAAGTTTATTTTAAAAATCATCACGCATCGTGTTTATCTTGCCTGACTTATGTAAAATAAAGTTATGTATTCAAACAACCTATATTTTAGAATGGTGGGGAAAGAATGGCGGAGAAGAAGAAAAACGAATTATGGGAATGGACGAAAGCCCTATTGATTGCTGTAGTGCTTGCAGCTGTTATTCGATATTTTTTATTTGCACCGATTGTTGTTGATGGATTGTCAATGATGCCGACATTGCATGACCAGGACCGGATGATTGTGAACAAGATGAGCTATAAAGTAGGGGAGCCAGAAAGATTTGATATAATCGTCTTTCATGCGCCAGAAAACAAAGATTACATAAAAAGAGTGATCGGCCTTCCAGGCGATAGAATCGAATATAAAAATGATACACTTTATGTCAATGGAAAGGCATATCCAGAACCTTACTTGGAAGAATATAAAAAACAAGTGATAGATGGGCCGCTGACAGATCCTTTTACCCTTGAAGAGAAAATCGGCAGAGAAACAGTTCCTGATGGTCAACTTTTTGTGATGGGGGATAACCGCCGCTTCAGCAAGGACAGCCGCCATATTGGTACGGTTCCGTTCGAAAAGGTGCTAGGAAAGACAAACGTCATCTACTGGCCTATTGACGATCTGCGCACAATAGACTAGAAATAGCCACATCCTAAAATATTAGCAAGTGGATGGCTGGCAAAACAGATAGGAGGTGACTGCTTTGACGATCCAGTGGTTTCCAGGCCATATGGCCAAGGCTCGCAGAGAGGTCACAGAGAAATTAAAGCTCGTTGATGTTATTTTTGAATTGGTGGATGCAAGAATTCCTTATTCTTCAAGAAATCCAATGATAGATGAAATCATACAGCATAAGCCAAGAATTGTATTATTGAACAAGGCTGACATGGCCGATAAAGCGGTTACTGATGAATGGCTTCGCTTTTACCGCCAAAAAGGAATAACCGCGCTGGCAATTAACTCACAGGCTGGCATAGGCTTAAAGCAGATAGTCCAGGAGTCAAAGGTTCTGTTAAAGGATAAACTTGACCGGTTAATTTCCAAGGGTGTTAAACCTCGTGCAATCCGGGCGATGATTGTCGGCATCCCGAATGCGGGGAAATCCACTTTAATCAATAGGCTGGCAGGCAAAAATATAGCACAGACTGGCAACAGACCTGGTGTCACCAAATCACAGCAGTGGATTAAGATGGGCAAGGAGCTTGAATTGCTTGATACTCCAGGAATACTATGGCCAAAATTCGAGGATCAGGAAGTAGGTGTCAAGCTCGCGATTACTGGAGCGATTAAAGATACGCTTCTGAATCTTCAGGACTTAACCTTGTATGCCCTCAGATACTTAGAGAAGCATTACCCAGAACGCCTGCAGGAGAGGTATAAGCTGTCTGAGCTGCCGGAGGATATCGTCGAGCTTTTTGACCTTATTGGTAATTTTCGCGGATGCAGGATGCCGGGCGGCTATGTCGACTATGATAAAGTCGCGGAACTTGTGATCAGAGAAATCCGCACTGAAAAATTAGGGCCGTTATCCTTTGAACGTCCTCAAGATTTAATAAAACTTGATGAGATTGATGAAAATGAAAAATAAAGGTCCTGTATCCAGGGCCTTTATTTTTCGTTTAGATCGCCGATACATATAAAAGAAGCAAAATTAGGAGATTTTTTATGAAAACATGGACGATTGGTGAGATTGAGCAACAATTATTTGGCAAGGACTATGTCGAGGATGATTACCTGATAGCACTAAAACAAGATGAGCGTAAAGGTGTGCAGCGCATGCTTGTCAAATGGGAGAAACAAGAACGGATTAAGAGGGAGCTGCATGAACAATTTATCAGCATGACGTCCTTTGAGAAGAAGTATAGAGGAGAAGGCTATCATGCAATAGCAGGCATTGACGAGGCAGGACGGGGACCGCTAGCGGGACCGGTAGTAGCAGGTGCAGTTATTTTACCTGAAGACTTTTACCTTCCTGGACTCAATGATTCTAAAAAAATCCCTGAATCTAAGAGGGAGGAATATTTTGAGGTAATCAATAACCAGGCACTGGCAGTAGGCATTGGGATCATCAGTGCAACAGAAATTGATGAAATTAATATTCTGCAGGCAACTAAAAAGGCGATGCTCATGGCAGTAGGTCAACTGGGTGTTTCACCGGATTTTCTTTTGGTAGATGCTGTGAAATTGGATACGCCATATCCATCCGAAGCGTTAATAAAAGGTGATGCAAGAAGTATTTCAATAGCAGCGGCTTCTATTATAGCAAAGGTTACCAGAGACCGGTTAATGAAGGAGTTAAGTCTGGCCTACCCTCAGTTTGGGTTCCATGCAAATATGGGTTATGGAACCGCTGAGCATATGAAGGCAATGAGGGAGCATGGTGTTACCCCATTTCACAGAAAAACATTTGCGCCAGTAAGAGAATGTATTGAGAATTAAGTTCGATAAAGCAGGTGAAGCATGGAAACAGGAGCACTGCATAGCCTATTCAATCATAATCCATCACAGCAAGTCAAAACTGCGTCCCTAAGACCGGGGCAAATCATCAATGGGAAAATCATTAAGCTGTTTCCAGAACAAATTGCAGAGATTCAAATCGGAAACCAAAAAATGATTGCCCAATTAGAAACACCTCTTTCGGCCAATGAACGATACTGGTTCCAGGTCCAGCCAGGTGAAGGAAAAGTTCGCTTGAAGGTGATCGCAACTGGCGGTGAGGAGGGTAAGCAGTCCGAAAGTTTTTCCAGGATTCTCGGAGAATTTTCATTGCCCGCGAATAAGGAAAACCTTGAACTGGTACGTTTTTTTCTAAAGGAGCAGCTGCCAGTCAGCCGGGAAATCCTGCAGCAGGCTTCCGAATGGCTGAAAAGCGCAAGTCCACGAAGTTCTGGACTCGAAGCAATCCATATGATTTTAACCCGAGGACTACCGGTAACAGAAGCAACATTTTCTGCTTTATATACGGTCAATAAAGAGCCATCATTAACTCTGTTAATGGAAAATCTCCTGCAAGCAATTGATCAAGAATCTAATACGGAAACAATGAGTAAAATTAAACTCTTGCTGAACGAGCAGGTACCTTCGAATGGAACACTTGCTGCCAGTCACGTATTGGGACAAATTGCCGCCACTTGGCTTAAGGGCAATGATACAGAAGGGCAAGCTGCCTTCAAGCTGCTTCAACAAGCGGCTGGGTTTCCTGCCCAGGAAAGCGAGAAAATGGTCTTGCAGCAAATGCTTTCAAACCTGAAAAACAAAAACGATAGGATATTGAAAGAGGAAATCCCAGCAGAACTGAATTTTGCTAAGAAAGTGATCGCCCTTTTAGAAAAGGGTGAAATTACTGTAGCGAAACAATTGATAGACAGCATTATTAAAAAAGAGCCAGCCGGTACGATCATGAAAAATGGGCAGTTAACAGAGCTAGTCGAACAGTTGAGGCAGTTATTCGCAGTTTCTCCGGTAAAAGAGGCTGATCAACAGGAGGGTTTGCAAGCATTTAAAAAATTAATAGCAATGGTATTAGCGGGAAATGATGATTCTGAGTCAGGGGTAAAGTGGTTATCGATTTTACATCCAGGAAAAGAGAGTTTTTCAAATGCCGGAGCTGAATTACTGAAAGCTGCAGGAAATGCTGAGATGTCAGGTTTAACTAGTCAGCAAATCGAACTTTTGCGAAAAGCAATCAATAATGCTGAACAGGGAATGGCAATTTCCAATGAAGAGTCTGCAATCCTCACAACTGAAAAAATAAAGTCCTTCCTGTCATCTCTTGGTCTTTCATATGAACGGGAGCTTGCAGAAGCTTTTAAAGGCTCTCTTGAAGACAAGGCTCCGCCTGCAGAGAGTTTGAAGCCGCACCTGATACGTCTGCTGAATGAAAACACTCCCCATACTGTTAAGGACGCTGCAGAGCAACTATTAAACAAAATTACCGGGTTCCAGCTGCTTTCACAAGAGACCGGTCCTATCCAGCAGCTAATCGTGCAGATGCCGTTTATCATTGGGGGGAAAATGTCAGAGGTTACCGTGCAATGGAGCGGCCAAAAAACAGAAGACGGTAAAATCAACGCGGATTATTGCCGTGTACTCTTTTATCTAAAGCTCGAGCATTTGGATGATACGATTGTTGATATGCAGGTCCAGAATCGGATTATGAGCATGCAAGTCATCAACCAACATCCTTCATTAAAAACAGTGGCAGATCAGCTCTTGCCATTGTTAAAAAACAAACTCACAGAAGTGAATTATCATTTGTCAGCAGTTAGCTTCTCCGTACCAGGGGCATCAAAGCCAAACGGGGAACATAAGAAACTAGTAGACCTTTATAGCAAAAAAGATTACAGCAGGGTGGATATAAAAATATGAAACCTCAAAAATCTGCACGGAAAACGGCTGTAGCTCTGGGTTATAATCCTGCCACCCAGGATGCTCCCAAAGTCATGGCCAAAGGGAAGGGTCTTGTAGCCGACCAAATCATTGAAAAAGCGAAAAATCATGACATTCCGATCCAGCAGGACCCATCCCTTGTGGAAGTCCTGAGCCAGCTTGAACTGAATGAGCGGATACCAGAGGAACTTTACCAGGCAGTTGCCGAAGTGTTTTCTTTTATCTACAGGCTTGACCAGCAGGCGGGAAAATCTAAGTAGTAGATTCTTATTAACTACATTAAATTAGTTAGGCTCTTTTCTAAAAGCAACAATGTCTACGAAAACAGTCATTAGTTACATTCACCCATTGATTAGACTATTGGAATTTCATTTTATTACATACTCTGTTAAAGGTCCTTGTTGATTAAAGCGGAAATCTACAGAAAAATTTAACATATATAAACAATTTAGGGTCATATTTGTAAATCGACAATCTATTGTAAAAACTAAATTAATATTTTCATGTTGAAAATAAAGAGAAAGAAAATAATTTTTTTCAGCCCTTTAATCTCCTTAAAAGTCGAGAAAAGCCTTAAGCTCGGCTTTTTATGTTGTATTTTTATTAGAATGATACTTTTTTGCAATATTGAAAATGGCAAAATATTTAAATCATAAAGGTAGACAATCAATATTTCATTATATAAAATGAAAGCGCAGTCTATTT
>NZ_JBAVFI010000439.1:0-2524 GCF_049588175.1 Mesobacillus sp. | reverse complement strand
GTGTAACCCTGTCATTTCCAGCTGCTGGTCGTATACCACGAGATTCTTTAGTTTCATTATATTATCATTTCTTAATGATTTAAATTCCAGGAACTTAACTTCGATTGAACATGAAGAACTTTCTTTTAAATGTCCAAAGCGATCAAACGGAGGCAACAGCTGATTTTCTCCTTCTTTTAAAATGCACTCAAGCCGCGGGATCCAGTTGGTTTTCTCTCCCTCAATGAGATGATCAATAACTTGCAATGGATTCCAGGTTCCTTCCCCTTCGTCATATTGAAGCCATCCATTAGAAAGACCTGATAGAAATAGCTCCAATGTTTGAGGCGTTCTTTCCAGAACCTCAATAGCTTCTTTTATATTAAAATTCATTTTTTTCGACTCCTCTCTTTAAACGAACTGTATCGGAAGCTCATTTAGTCAATTTGTTTTTAAATCCCTAATAATTCCAGAAATATGGTAAAATAAATCATCTGACATTCAGGAGGCTAAATATGAAAAAGGCAATCAAGGTCATACTCTTGTTTACGCTTTTATTAGCTGGTTGTAATTCAGCCAATGAATCTGATGAAAATCATCCAATTGTTGTTCAAAAAATAGAGTCAGCAAGCGGCAAAAGCGTCTCGCAGCACCACAAAACAGTAAAAAACGAACAAGATATTTCATTCGTCAAAAAAATCATCAAAAAAGACTATCATGAGAAATCGGTTGAAATGCCATCTGCAGAGGCAGATTATACCTTTTATTTCGATAACCCATATGCAAAATCTATTTTGTTTCATTTGTGGATACTACCAGGCAATAAAGCAGTAATTGGTCATGATGGCTGGTATGCAGCACTCTCCCAAGAGGATTCTGAAAAACTCATTGATGTTTTTAATATTAAAATAAAATGATATGTTACGAACGCGAGCTGATTATCGCGTTCGTATTTTTTTCTTTATGCACCTTTGTATCTTATTCATATAATCCAGATTTATTAGCGTCTTGCTTTTCAGAAAGAAGTTTAATAAGTTCTTTATTTTGCTCAATAACTTGCCCAGATAATTCAAAATTGAACAAAGTTTCCATTTCTATTTATATTTCCTAAGCTGTAATACAATGTCACACGGCTGTTCTTTTTCTGAAAAAATATAATGTTATGATAGACTTGTCTGATTTATTTTATAAAAAGAGAGTGAAACCGATGAATATAAAACTTGCTGTAGAACAGCTGAATATATCTGGCATTGCAGCCAGCGAAGAAGATGTCTTGAGATGGATTGATGAAGGGAAAATCAAGGCTGAAATACCGCAAAGAAGGAACGCAGCATATAATATTAATCCTAAAGATCTCACTGAATTCATTATTCAACATCATACCGAGAGACTTAATGAACAACTTGAGAAATCCAAACAAGAAAACCGAAAGCTTTCAGATGAATTAGAACTTACAAAAACCCGTATCCATATTGAACAATCAAAGGTCCGGACATTGAAAAAAATGCTGAATGCCCAGATAGAAGCAGCCGGCACCAACTCTTTTCATTATGAAGAAATGTTAGGATTAAACGCTGATTCTAACGGACAGGCTCTTAAAAAAGAGTTTAAAAAACTTCTTAAAGCCCTCCATCCCGACCGCGGTGGCGATGAGAGGCTTTTTAGGGTGTTTAATGAGCATTATGAGAATTTGAAGTAATTCCTTTGGGGTAAAATAAAGATTAAGTCTCTTAATTTATGCTTTTTTTCTTTTATTCAATGCTAGAAAATAGGTGCTTACTCCAAGAATTAATCCACCAAATATTCCTAGCAGTGAACCCGCCAATGTCCAAATCGTCGATAAGTATATTCCTGATAAATTCATTAGTAAGCCCGTTAAAAATAGAGCAAAACCCTTATTCATCTTATTCTCCTAAAATATTTTTCCTTATTATACCATATACTTCACAAGAAAAAGAATCAGCAGTTTCCAGCTGATTCTTTTTTCTCTTACTTATTCTTATAAAACCTATCCCTAACCCTCTTCAACCGTGCATGATAATTCAAGATATCCAGTCTCGCTTTTTCCGCTTCCGGTGCGATTGGCCTCAAGTTTTCAATATCCCAGTAATCAATGATCACATCAAGCACCTGATCGAAATATTCAAGCGGACCATAGTTTGCCTCTTTAGCGATAATCGCCATTCGATTATCAAAGTCCGGCATTACAGCACCTGGCATTTGGAAGTTCATGATAACGTTGCCCAGGTAGTAGCAATAATTCGGCTCTAACTCGAGGTGGTATTTAATCACATCTCGATAGAAAGCATAATGCAAGGTTTCATCTTTCGCAAGGCGCCTCAGGAGTGAAGAAAGATCTTTGTCATGCGGGCCAGCCACCTTGGCGACATTATAGTAAAACACCATCGTCGCAAGCTCCTGCATGGAGGTATATACCATTGTTTCAAATGGTGTATGGTAGTCAGGATTCCAGCCATGTTCAAGCGTTATTTTATGTAGTTGATGAAGCCTCATAGGATCGACATTTCTAGTAAGCAAGAGATAA
>NZ_JBAVFI010000438.1:0-4187 GCF_049588175.1 Mesobacillus sp. | reverse complement strand
GATATAGATGGGCATCTTGAATAGTTTGGGAAGACTTCTTACCTTGAAAAAGATGGAATAAGGAATAAATTGTCCGTTCACCATTAATTTTTTTTAACAGATACAGGATGACTGCCTCTAGGTATGTAATTTGCATAAAATCACCCTTGCTGAAAATAGAATCATCCCCATGCAATTCCTTTACCTTTCCTATTGCAGGAAAATATTATAGATTTATTTTACCATGAAATGCAGTAGAAAATGTTTTATTTTCAGCCCTAAAACCTCTCAACGCCTTATGTGATAAGCATTCTCAATACTTTTTTTATTGAAATGTTTGCGATACAGTTTTACAATAGGTATGAGGAATACGTTTTCACTTTTTTAGGAAGACGATTTATTATTGTTAAACATTTGGGAGGAATTAGATCATGGCTAAGTACACGATTGTTGACAAAGAAACATGTATTGCATGCGGAGCTTGCGGTGCAGCTGCTCCAGACATTTATGATTACGACGATGAAGGCATTGCATTCGTAACACTTGATGAAAACGAAGGTATCGTAGAGATTCCAGACGTTTTAATTGACGATATGATGGATGCTTTCGAAGGCTGCCCTACTGATTCAATCAAAGTAGCAGATGAGCCATTTAACGGAGATGCTACTAAATTCGAATAATCAATACATAATTCCCGCTTTCCGGCGGGAATTTTTTTTGGGCGCATTTAGCTACATTTATTGATCTTCACGCTTCTTCGCATAGAATGTTGCTGCACTTTAAGTAAATAACAGCATATGGGTATAAGAAATGGTGCCTGCCATAAAGGCCCAATATTGACAAAAAAAGCAACGGTGCAGGCCGTTGCTTTTCTTCTATTTAATCTCTGCTGAGATAATTATGCACTTTTAAAAGACCGTTGTCTTTCAATCCATGTTTTCATTCTTGAGAACAACAGCATGAATACGATCGACATTAAAATACCTTTAACAATATTGAAAGGCAAAATACCTGCCACAATTAATTGTTTTGTTTCCGGCCCAGACATTGCCGGCATATTTAAAAATAATGTATATGCAGGAAGAAATACGAAATAATTCAATACGCTCATCAAGATCGCCATGCTGACTGTACCTGCAACAAGTGCAAACGTCATACCTTTAGTAGTTTTTAACCTCTGGTATAAATAATAGGTTGGAAGGATGAATAGAACACCCGCCACAAAATTAGCAGCATGGCCAACAGGGACACCTGTTTCGCTTCCAGTCATAAAATAATCAAGCATATTCTTTAATAACTCTACCAGGATGCCGGCAGCCGGACCAAAGATTAACGCAGCAATCAATGCAGGTATATCGCTGAAATCAACCATCAGAAACTTTGGAAACGGCGGCAGCGGGAAATTCAACAACATAAGTATATAAGAAATACTGCTTAACATCCCAATTGAAACCATTGCTTTAACACTAAATTTTTTCATAATCCTCTCTCCTTATAGAGATCCATCTCACATAAAGAAGAAAGATTCAGCATTCACACACCCATAAACAAATAAATCCCTCAAGTTTTATTCTTGAGGGAGAAATGTTAAAGGCATGCTTAATAAACATTCAAAACCTGCATTTTTTGAACGTCTGCAGAACCTCCATCTTCTCCCATCCAGACTATACTGTCGGCTTTGGAATCGCACCAAATCCTGCCCCTAAAGGCTCGCGGGCTTAGAGAATATAAATCTCATTACCGCCGATCGGGAATTTCACCCTGCCCCGAAGATAGACCATATTTAATTTACAAACTTATTATACTGAAAAAAAGAATATTTGTGAAGCTGTTTGCATGTGACGATTTAATGTCAGCTACAATCTCCATCCTATTCTTTACTCAATATGAATATGATAATTTAAGTATGGATAAATAGTGGCTGTTTTCGTAAAATTTGTTGCTATTTAAGGAGTGGTTGATTACCACTCCAGAATGCTTGCTTTACGCGGGGTGGCGCTGAGCCTCCACGGCACAATATCCGAACATTTATATTCTTTTGACTCTCATTACATGATAACGTTTTCATTTTTTATGAACATTTCTGCTATTTGACAAAAGAATATTCGTTTTGTAAAATAATCAGAAAATTACATACTTTATTCAGGGGAGTGAGTGCAGAATGTTTCAGATATTAGCAACCGATTCAATTAAAGAGGAAGGTCTGCAGCCGTTATTAGAATTGGAGAACGCACAGGTTTATATGGACAATATTGACTCTGAAAATATCGATTTATCAAAAATTGACGCCCTTTTGGTAAGAAGCGCTACAAAAGTTACCAGTGATTTGCTTGACCGTATGCCTTCACTCAAAATTGTCGGTCGGGCTGGAGTCGGGGTGGATAATATAGATATTTCAGAGGCCACTAAAAAAGGGATTGTCGTTGTAAATGCTCCAGATGGTAATACTATTTCTACTGCTGAGCATACTTTTGCAATGATGGCTGCACTTCTCAGGAATATTCCTCAAGCACACTCCACGGTAAAGAATGGTGAATGGAAAAGAAATCAGTATATCGGAAGTGAATTGTACGGAAAAACATTAGGTATTATCGGAATGGGCAGAATCGGTTCTGAATTGGCCAAGAGGGCTAGAGCCTTTGGAATGGCTGTAAAGGTTTTCGATCCATTCCTGACGAAGGAACGAGCTGCGGTATTGGGGGTACAACTATCCACATTTGATGATTTATTGCCACAAGCAGACATTATTTCCGTCCATACTCCATTAACAAAAGAAACGAAAGGACTTCTCAATGAAAAAACATTAAGCTATACCAAAAAAGGCGTTTACCTGCTTAACTGTGCCAGGGGCGGTATTATTGACGAAATCGCACTTGCTCACTTCATTGAAAAAGGTCACGTAGCCGGAGCTGCACTAGATGTTTTTGAAGTTGAACCTCCTGGGAATCACCCTTTACTCGATCTAGATTCAGTCATAGTAACTCCTCATTTAGGCGCATCCACAAAGGAGGCACAATTGAATGTCGCCACCCAGGTCGCCATGGAAATCAGGACCTTTCTCGAAAACAAACCCGTGGCTAATTCAATTAACCTGCCGGCTATGTCCAAAGAAATTTACGAAAAAATTCAGCCTTTCCACCAGCTTGCCAAAGAAATGGGTAAAATTGTTTCAGAATGCCACAATAAAGGGATTAGCGAGTTAACTGTTACATATTCAGGCACCGCGGCCGAGCTGGAGACTTCCTTCCTTACAAAAGCGCTATTGTCTGGTTTTTTCCAAAATCGCATCGATGTCACTGTTAATGAAGTAAACGCCATCCATATCGCAAAAGAACGAGGAATCATGATCGGCGAGAAAATCACTGGTGATACTTTTGGCTACGCGAATACAGTTACAGTTACTGCCCTTGGTGACGGGGAAACTTTTACAGCAAGAGGGACATATATCGAACATTATGGCCCAAGAATAGTCAATCTAGATGGATTTAACATTGACTTCCACCCATCAGGCAACCTTCTTTATATCCAGCATATGGACCGCCCAGGGGTTATCGGGCATGTAGGGAAAGTTCTGGGCGATCATAACGTCAACATCGCAACGATGCAGGTAGGAAGAAAAGAAGCAGGAGGAGAGGCCATAATGGTCCTTTCATTTGACAAGCCGCTTCAAGAGGATATGATTGAAAAACTACAATCGTTAAAAGATATTGTCACAATAAACAGCATAATACTTTAATGAAGGTTCTTTGGAAAATTTAAATGGTTTCATGAGTTGTTTTCAAACAAACCATTAAAAACAATTTTTTTAGATAACAGCCTTTTCAAAAAAAATTAATCAAAACAACTAGGGTGTCCCAAAAGGTATAAACTTTTGGGCACCCTCTTGTTTTTTAGGACGGCTTGTAAAAATAGTCCGTTGATTTCCGTTCCAGGTGCTTCGCTTTCCTCGGAAGAATTATGAAAAAGCCCAACTGCCGGCTTTTTCATAAGCAAATTCTTCTAGGGACTGGCGCTGAGACCGCAGGACATTGAATAGCTTCCTCGAACCTGCCCACGCACGATGGAAATGCGTTAGCATTTTCGGAGGAGTCTTCGCGCCTTCCACTCCAATCAACAGGGTTTCAATAAATGATCTGTGACCTGTATTTTTGTCGACAAGCTCCTGTATTATTGTTAATATTTTCTAACCTAATGGACAAGCTTTTCGT
>NZ_JBAVFI010000437.1:0-1744 GCF_049588175.1 Mesobacillus sp. | reverse complement strand
AAGCTGTATATTCAGGTTTGAAAAAATCTAATGAAATAGCTTTCTTTTCAGTAATGGACATAACTGTTTAACTCCTCAATAACTATTAATTCATCTTTAAGAAGTCTTTATTTTCATTTGTTAGGCTCTATTAAAGAACACTGCTGGGTAGGCCACGGAAAGCGAGCGCCTTAAGCGGAATTCAACAGGCTGCATTAATAAAGTTATTTATCAAAGGATTCAATAAATCAAAATAAAAGCTGATTGTTGATAGGATAATCTCTTGCTTATGTGTTTTTTATACTAGCTTTCTCCGTTACCTAAAAACAGCTCACTAAAAATATCTAATGAGTTGATTTCTTGCTTCAATAAGCGATTCGCAATTTGCCTAATAACAGATTCATCTCGGAGTTCGCTTGGGTGATTATTTGAAATTTCATCAAGTGTGACCCATCTTGCATCAATAATCTCATCCTCTTGGAGCTCTAGAGCACCTCCGATAATTTCACCAGTAAAATGAAATAGGATGACTTGATTATTTGTACTGCTAATAAAGTTATATACTCCGGTTGTGCCAGTGAGACGAACTTGATAACCAGTTTCTTCTTTTACTTCCCTGCAGGCAGCATCAAGAATGGTTTCCATATATTCAATTCGGCCTGATGGAAAATTCCACTTGTTATACGCACTAGGCTTCTTTTCCTTTATCATTAATACTTTATTTTCTTTGAGAATCGATACACTCACAACTAAAACGATAAAATTATCAGTCATTGATTTTCTCCGTATCTTTTCATAATGAACCTCTAATCTACAAGTCTCTTTCCAAGATGATTTTTGGTTTTCCCATTTCGTCTGTATAAGTACCAATAATATCGAAACTGCTTTAAATTTTTAAGATTATCATGCTGCGCCACTTATTCTTTGTTTTTGTTTAAACAATCTTAAATCCATTTTCTTTTTAAATATGAATGCTGTTTTTCCATTAACATTGAAGCAAAGCAATTCCTTTTCTCACTTCAAACTGTAAAACGATTATTGATCTAATTCAAAATGACTTTCTTCCAATCTAACAATTTTAATATCATCATCTAAATCTTGAATTTTCTTAGCCAAGCTTTCCACACCGAAAATTTCTGTGTATGTATGACTTCCGACCAAAAGGTTTATTCCTGCGAATTGAGCGTACTGAATTGTATAAAGGGTCGCTTCACCCGTTATATATGTATCACAGCCCTCATCAAGTGCAGTTTTAAGATGGTTTGTAGCATGTCCTGCCCCTGTCAGTACGCCAACCCTTTTTATCTCTTTGTCATTATTTCTCCATGCTCTAATTGGCTCACTTAATTCATTGCACATTTTGTCAACGAGAACATCGAAACCCACAGCCACCTTAAACTCACCTATTCCTGGAGTTTCACCTCCATCTGTAAAAATTGAAGGCTTTAATAATTTATCAATGCCTAATTTGTTCATTAGAGAAGTGCTTGTACCGAAATCTATATAATCTAATGGACCGTGGATCCAAAAATGGCTCATATTATACTCAGTAAGCTTTTTTATACATTCCTCTTTTAGTCCATAAATAAAATCCCAGGCATCATGATGCGTTAACAAGAGATCAACATTATTTTCCGCGGCCTTTTCAATGATTTCAATCGATAAGTTAGTAGAATATCCAATAACCTTGATCGAATTATTCAACCTATTTGTAAAGCCAAAATCATCATCAAATACTTCCAAAAGATCATGGTGAAATAGTTTT
>NZ_JBAVFI010000436.1:0-1930 GCF_049588175.1 Mesobacillus sp. | reverse complement strand
GGCTATAATGGACTGCAAGTGGATATAGAGGATTCCTATAAAAAGATGAAAAAGGATGGCGAGTTTAATCCGGATAAGCTAGTTTACAAACAAATATCTCCGGATGTCCATTTAACCGATCTTCCGCCAATGGCTATTTATAAGGGCCACCCAGAAAAACCGATGGTCAGTTTCATCATTAATGTAGCCTGGGGAAATGAATATTTGTCGGGTATGCTGGCTACGCTTAAAAAATATAACGTTTCAGCCAGTTTCTTTCTCGAGGGACGCTGGGTAAAAAATAACCCGGGAATGGCTAAGATGATTGCCGAGGCTGGACACGAAATTGGCAATCATTCCTTTACCCATCCAAACATGAAGCAGCTTTCTGCTCCGGAAATTAATGAAGAAATCAAAAAGACCAATGATGTAATAGAGGCTGTAACGGGGGTACAAACAAAGTGGTTTGCTCCCCCAAGCGGATCTTATAAGGATGAAGTAGTCCAAATTGCTGCTGCGCATAAGTTAGGTACCGTAATGTGGAGCGTTGATACGATTGACTGGCAAAAACCTTCACCTGAAAAATTGATCAGCAGGGTAATGGGTAAGGTCCATAATGGGGCGTTAATTTTGATGCATCCAACCGAATCTACAGCAGCTTCTCTAGAACAATTAATCATTCAGATAAAGGATAAAGATATGCAAATTGGGACAGTTTCAGATATGTTGAGTGAAAATAGGGTAATGGCAAAAAAAATGAAAGAATAGCTTTGTATTTGGAAAAAGTAAGATAAATGAACTATACTTATTAAATGCAGTATTTTTAGCAGCAGGTTCCAGAGGAGGAATATAATTGATTAAGAAATACACATGCCAAAACGGTGTAAGAATCGTCCTTGAACAAATCCCTACTGTTCGTTCTGTCGCGATCGGAGTATGGATTGGAACAGGATCACGGAATGAGAATCCAGAGAATAACGGAATCTCACATTTCCTTGAGCATATGTTCTTTAAGGGAACGAAGACAAGATCGGCAAGGGAGATAGCTGAATCCTTCGACAGCATTGGCGGACAGGTGAACGCATTCACATCAAAAGAATATACTTGCTACTATGCAAAGGTTCTGGACAATCATGCACCGTTTGCATTAGAAGTTTTAGCTGACATGTTCTTCAATTCCACTTTTGTTGCTGAAGAATTGAATAAAGAGAAAAACGTTGTAAACGAAGAGATTAAAATGTATGAAGATACACCTGATGATATCGTTCATGATTTGCTCAGCAAGGCAATTTACAATGAGCATCCGCTGGGATATCCGATTTTAGGAACAGAGGAAACGCTTCAAACATTTACGGGTGAAAAATTGGAACAGTATATGCATGAAACCTACACACCGGAAAATGTAGTCATTTCAATTGCAGGAAACGTTCCAGAAGCTTTCATTAAGAATGCAGAAGAATTCTTTGGCTCTTATGAGGCAAGCAAAGAAAAAATAGAACATGTAAGACCTGAATTCCATGCAAATAAGATTTCGCGCAAAAAAGAAACGGAACAGGCGCACCTTTGCCTGGGTTTTGAAGGGTTGCAGATTGGCCATAAAGATGTATACAGTCTGATTGTCTTGAATAATGTCCTTGGAGGCAGCATGAGCAGCCGTTTGTTCCAGGATGTTCGTGAACAGCGCGGTCTTGCTTATTCTGTATTCTCCTACCATTCAGCTTATCTTGACAGCGGGATTGTAACAATTTATGGAGGAACTGGAGCAAAACAGCTCGATGTATTATACGAGACGATTCAAGAGACACTTTCAAAACTGACCGCTGATGGCATAACAGAAAAAGAGCTTAACAACAGCAAGGAACAGCTTAAAGGCAGCCTAATGCTCAGCCTGGAAAGCACAAACAGCCGGATGAGCAGAAACGGTAAGAATGAACTCTTGCTTGGTAGGCAC
>NZ_JBAVFI010000435.1:0-1996 GCF_049588175.1 Mesobacillus sp. | reverse complement strand
GATTAATAACGGGACAATGTCTAAACAGGATATTAACAGCATACTCAGCAGTGCTTCCTCCTCCCTTCCTATTTTCATTGGATTAATATTAATTGCCATCTATGTTTTTTCTAGCGGCATGAAATTCATAGAAATTTCTATTCTCGCTTTATTCGGTCTACTATTAAAAAACCTAGCAGGGAAAAGCCTCCAATATAAACACTTGTGGAGAATGGCAGGTTATAGTATCACTCTTCCGACCTTATTTTTCACGATCATGTCACTGTTGAAAACGACAGTTACTTACAGCTTCATGATTAACTGGTTTGTTGGATCCATGATGCTTTTGCTGGCTATTAAGGAAGTTCCAACATCAAAAAAGAAAGTGGATTAAAAAACGCGCCTCTTGGCGCTTTTTTTGATATGGTCTCAGTTTAAGTTCATTGTTGATATTTATAATCTTCTATTCAAAAAGCAAATAAAAAAATCTATTAACATGTTCTCAACTCTATTTTTCCTGCATAAGTTTTGATATAGGCTCTTAAAGGGAGGAAAATCCTATGAAAAAACTTGCAGGATTCCTGTTTCTTGTAGTGATCGTATATGCCATTTACAATGATTTAAGCGCAGGCACTCTCCCTGCTGCAAATATGCAAAAGATAGAAACTGCTGAAAAAGTAGTCAAAAAGCAGACAGAGGAGAAAGGAACGAAAAAAACAAACAATATTCCATACTTTGAACACGAGGTAAAACCTGGAGATACCGTATTATCTGTGCTGGACAGCAATTCAAAAAGCCAACTCGCAGTACCGATATCACAAGCTGTTACGGATTTCAAATTACTGAATGACGGGACAGACCCTCAAAAAATCAAGTTTGGCAACACATATAAATTTCCGGACTACAGCGAAAGAAATTAGCAAAGGCTAACAATTAAAGTCTTTCCTTGTCAATAAGAACAAAAGATTGATAAAATGGGGTTGTGCATCATTTGAAATTAAAAGATGAATTCCATTTTTTAAAGGAGCGAATCACCATTGAGTGAAATTATACATCGTACCAAAACCCGCCCAATTAAAGTTGGGAATTTAACAATAGGCGGCAACAATGAAGTTGTCATCCAGAGTATGACAACAACAAAGACGCACGACGTTGAAGCTACAGTAGCTGAAATCAAACGCCTCGAAGAAGCAGGCTGCCAAATCGTCCGTGTTGCTTGTCCGGATGAAAGAGCCGCGAATGCAATTCCTGAAATCAAAAAACGGATCAATATTCCGCTTGTGGTAGATATTCACTTCGATTACCGTTTAGCGCTGAAGGCAATTGAAGGCGGAGCAGACAAAATCAGGATCAACCCTGGTAATATCGGCAAACGCGAAAAGGTAGAGGCAGTTGTGAAAGCTGCGAAAGAACGCGGGATTCCAATTAGGATCGGTGTTAATGCAGGTTCTCTGGAAAGACGAATTCTTGAGAAGTATGGATATCCAACTGCAGATGGAATGGTAGAAAGTGCCTTACATCACATTAAAATCCTTGAAGACTTAGATTTCCACAATATTATTGTTTCAATGAAGGCCTCAGATGTAAACCTGGCCATTGAAGCGTACGAAAAAGCCGCTAAGGCATTTGACTATCCGCTTCATCTTGGAATTACCGAATCGGGAACATTATTCGCTGGCACTGTAAAAAGTGCTGCTGGACTTGGAGCTATCCTCAGCAAGGGAATTGGCAACACTGTCAGAATCAGCTTAAGTGCGGACCCTGTTGAAGAAGTCAAGGTTGCAAGAGAACTATTGAAGTCATTTGGTCTTGCTGCTAATGCTGCGACATTAATTTCCTGCCCAACCTGCGGAAGGATTGAGATCGACTTGATCAGCATCGCCAACGAAGTAGAAGAATACATTTCAAAAATAAAAGCACCTATCAAAGTTGCCGTCCTTGGCTGTGCTGTTAACGGCCCTGGAGAAGCACGTGAGGCGGATATCGGCATTGCGGGAGCAAGAGGGGAAGGCTTGTT